>NZ_JAJNIU010000010.1:0-94172 GCF_022386355.1 Mammaliicoccus sp. L-M44
CTGTTCCCATGCCGAACACAGAAGTTAAGCTCTTTAGCGCCGATGGTAGTTGGGCTTACGTTCCGCGAGAGTAGGACGTTGCCGGGCAAATATTTATAAATGGATGCGATGAGCCGCACTCGAGACCTGTTAGGTCTCTTTTTTTTTGCTTGAAAATTGTGAGAGGAGATATGAC
Organism: Mammaliicoccus sp. L-M44; assembly: GCF_022386355.1. NCBI lineage: Bacteria > Bacillati > Bacillota > Bacilli > Caryophanales > Staphylococcaceae > Mammaliicoccus > Mammaliicoccus sp. L-M44. The sequence continues at coordinate 176 of NZ_JAJNIU010000010.1, forward strand.
ATGAAAAAATATTTTGAAGTGATGTTTAAAGTGAATAAAAATAATTTAGCAACTAAAAAAGCATTTATGCAAGCCATCATTGTTTTTATCATTTTAGCTGGAAGTGTATTACTTGGAAGATTCGATCTAGGACTAACTGCGTTATTAGGATCATTTAGTAATATATACATTATTAATGGATCATATCCTTCACGAATTAGAAAAGTTATAGCAGTTTCTATAGTATTAAGTATTTGTATCATGTTAGGAACGATTACAATCACGATTCCATTTTTATATGCATTAGTATTAGGTCTTATAGGGATGATAGGTCATTTCGTTTTAAAAGCTTTTCAAATACCTGGTCCTTCTTCTTTATTCTTTGTACTTACATATAGTGTAGCTTCTATTATGCCAATTATGCCTGAGGATTTCCTGAACAGAGGATTACTTGTTTGAGGATTACTTGTTTTATGTGGGGGTATTGTTAGTACAATTGTTGTAATAATTGATGCAATGTTTAATCATAAAAAGCCGGAAGCTGAAAGTGTATCAAATATTTAGCTGAATTAATTAATGATACAGTCATGATTCTTAACGATAAGAATTTGCAATTTGATAAACAAATTAAATATAGAAAACCGATGTACTCAAGAATTATTAAGGAAAATTTATCAAGAGATTCATTAGTTTTAATGTCTTCTATGCAATATGGAATTATATTATTTACTTCAGTTATCATCGCATTTGGTATGGGGTTTGAAAGAGCTTATTGGATACCAATATCTTGTTGTTCTGTATTATTAGGTTCATCATCACTCTCTACAATCCAAAGAGCATTGCAAAGAACAGTAGGTACAATTACGGGTATGTTAGTTGCAATTTTAATTTTAGCATTTGAGCCTAATACATGGACGATTGTCATACTAATGGCTATCTTGATGGGAACAGCTGAGTTATTAGTCGCATTTAATTATACAATTGCAGTCACATTTATTACACCGAATGTTCTTTTAATGTCAGCAGCAATCACTCAACATTTCGATACATATTTAGTGATGCCAAGAATTGTTGATGTAGTAATAGGTTCAGTAATAGGTTTAATTGGTGTACTAATAGTAGGAAGAAATCAAGCGTCTAAAAAATTACCTAAGACGATTAATAATACGTTAAAACTACAAGCAAGTTTGTTACATGCAATATTTTCTTCTAATAAGTATCATCATAATATAGCAAAATCAAAAATCATCACAGATTTGCACACTGAAATCATGAATACGAAGGCAATGTATCAAGCTGCGTTGAATGAAATGGATAACAAAGTTAAAAAGATTGAATATGTTTATCCGATTATATTTACAGTTGAACAATTAGCATTTACGTTAGAAAGAGCTTATGCACAAGGTAAGATTACGACGCTATCAGATCATGACTTAGGACTTTATTTAACGACATATGAGAATATTTGTAAGAAAGTGGTCTTTAATGCAGACTATGAAAAAATTGATTTACCAGAATTAAAAGAATATACAAGCATTAGAAATGAATTAATGAAATTACAAAGTTTAAGTCATAGCAAATAAAAAAAGACTTCATTGCGAAGTCTTTTTTTATTTGGTTAAACATTCTATTAAACTATTGATATGTGTTTTGGCATCTTCAATATTAATACCACCGAATCCGAGAACAAAGTGAGGTTTCTCATCAGTTTGTTTAAAGCGATAATGAGAGAGGGGTTTAATATCGATATTGCATGCTTCAATTCTTCTTATACATTCCTCTAAAGATAAACCATTATGAACATTTAATATAAAATGCATTCCCGTTAATTCCCCTGAAATCGAAAAGGTTTCAGGATATTTTTTGAGTTGTTCGAGTATAATATCTCTTTTAGTTCGATATATTTTTCTCATGCGATTTAAATGTCTTTCGAAATGACCTTCATTCATAAACCTTGCTAACATATATTGGGTATGTCTTGGTACGGTGCCACCTTCTATGTTTGTCTTTTTGTGATATAAAGCAATTAAATTTTTCGGAAGTACAGCATAGGCCACTCGCAATGAAGGCGAAATAGATTTAGAGAACGTACTGACATATATAACGCTATCTGAATGATCTAAACTTTGTAGTGCTGGTATCGGCCTTCCACTAAATCTAAATTCTGAATCATAGTCATCTTCAATAATAAATCGATTGTCTCGTTCTGAAGCCCATTTAATGAGTTGTGTTCGTCGTTTTAAGTCCATAATGACACCAGTTGGAAATTGATGACTAGGTGTTATATACACAACATCACTATCCGTCTTGATAATTTGCTCTATATCAATCCCATTTTGTGTAACTGGAATAAAATCAAATGGGATATGTTTTCTTTTTAATAGATCTCTCACTTGTTTGTATAGAGGATCTTCAATCATATATTTAGACTCTGAAATGATATCCGTAATAATGGATAATAACTGCTCTGTTGACGACCCAACGACAATTTGATCTGGTGAACAATTTACGCCACGGCTATGAAAGACATAATAACTGATTTCTTTTCTTAGATTAAAATCACCTTGCTTATGGCCACTATCTAATAAATCTATTTGTTGTTCATCAAATGCTTCTTTAGCGTATTTTCTAAAAAGGTCATTCGGGAAATGCGTTTTGTCTATTGCACCTAATTTAAAGCTATATTGATACTTTTGTTCTTCTATGTAGTGAGCTTCAGGAATTTTCGTTTTATAGGTTACCGGTAGATTAACGATGTCATTAATATAAAAGCCAGAACGATTTTTACTATAGATATAACCTTCATCGCAAAGTAGCTGATAAGCGTGTTCTATCGTTGTTTGACTTACCGATAAATAATGACTTAATTGCCTTTTTGAAGGTAATTTTTCGTTATACCTCATAACGTCGTTAATAATATTTTTTTTGATATTTTCATATAGTTGTATGTATATAGGCGTATTAATCTTCCTATTGATGTCGAACATGAGCATTTCCATTTTATTCACCTCGAAAACTGACCACTAATTATTTGATAAATCTGACTCTTTTACCAGTTCAGAATTTAGTATAACCTACTAGTAAGCGATTTAAAAGGAGGAAGTTTTACGATGTCAAAAATTACTGGTTCAGATAAAGTTAAAAGAGGTATGGCAGAAATGCAAAAAGGTGGCGTAATCATGGATGTGGTTAATGCCGAACAAGCTAAATTAGCTGAAGAAGCAGGTGCTGTTGCTGTAATGGCATTAGAACGCGTACCATCTGATATTAGAGCAGCTGGTGGGGTAGCAAGAATGGCTGACCCACGTATTGTAGAAGAAGTTATGAATGCTGTATCTATTCCTGTTATGGCTAAAGGTAGAATTGGTCATATCACAGAAGCACGTGTATTGGAATCAATGGGCGTAGATTATATTGATGAGTCAGAAGTGTTAACACCAGCAGATGAAGAATATCATTTGAAAAAAGATGAATTTACAGTGCCATTTGTTTGTGGTTGCCGTAATTTAGGTGAGGCTGCACGTAGAATTGGTGAAGGTGCTGCAATGTTACGTACGAAAGGTGAACCAGGAACTGGTAATATAGTTGAAGCAGTTCGTCATATGAGACAAGTGAATGCAGAAGTACGTAAATTAGTTGTGATGAGTGACGACGAAATTATGACTGAAGCTAAAAATATTGGTGCACCATATGAAGTATTAAAAGAAATTAAAGATCTAGGTCGTTTACCAGTTGTAAACTTTGCAGCAGGTGGGGTAGCAACGCCAGCTGATGCTGCATTAATGATGGAATTAGGCGCTGATGGTGTATTCGTTGGATCTGGTATCTTTAAATCTGAAGCACCAGAAAAATTTGCTAAAGCTATTGTTCAAGCAACTACACATTATCAAGATTATAAATTAATTGCTGAATTGTCTAAAGAATTAGGACCAGCTATGAAAGGTTTAGACATCAATCAATTATCATTAGAAGAACGTATGCAAGAGCGTGGATGGTAATATGAAGATAGGTGTCCTAGGTTTACAAGGTGCTGTAAGAGAACATATTAAGCATATTGAAAAAGCTGGCCATGAAGGTATTACAATTAAGCATGTAGAGCAGTTAGATGAAATTGATGGTTTAGTCTTACCTGGTGGAGAATCAACGACTATGCGTCGTTTAATGGATTTATATTGCTTTACAGAAGCACTAAGAAATAGTTCCTTACCTATGTATGGAACTTGTGCGGGGTTAATACTTTTAGCGAAAGAAGTAGTTGGCCAAGAAAGTCATTTAAATAAATTGGACGTTGTTGTTGAGAGAAATTCATTTGGTAGACAAGTAGATAGCTTTGAACAAGATTTAGATGTTAAAGGTATTGAAGAAGCGGTTAATGCAGTATTTATACGTGCACCTCACATACAATCAGCTCATGAAGGTGTGGAGGTATTATCTAAGGTTGAAGATAGAATTGTAGCTGTAAGACAAAATCAATACTTAGGTATTTCATTCCATCCGGAACTTACTGAAGACTACAAAATTATGGCGTATTTCATTGAAGAAATCGTAAAACAATATCAAATAGAACAAGTATAATAAACAAAAAAGCAGTCTACAGAACGATTATTGTTCTGTAGACTGCTTCTATTTATTATAAGAAAAATCCTGCGATTGTAGCTGATAAGAATGATACTAATGTTGCACCGTATAATAATTTAATACCGAAGCGTGCGACATTATCCCCTTGTTTATCATTTAATGATTTAACAGCACCCGCGATGATACCAATAGAACCAAAGTTTGCGAATGAAACTAAGAATACTGAAATGATACCATTTGCTCTTTCTGAAATATCTGCATCAGGTAGAATACCCATCGCAACAAATTCATTTGAAAGAACTTTAGTAGCCATAATACTACCTGATTGTACTGCATCTGCCCAAGGAACCCCTGTTAAGAAAGCGAATGGTGCAAATACAAATCCAATTAATGTTTGGAAGTCCCATGAAACTGTACCACCAGAAACGAAACTTAAAATGTTAGACGTAACACCATTTAATAGTCCGATTAATGCAACATAACCGATTAACATTGCTGCTACGATAACGGCAACTTTGAAACCATCTAAAATATATTCACCTAACATTTCGAAGAATGATTGTTTTTCTTCTGATTCTTGAATCATGATGTCGTCTTCTTTTGGATCTACTGTATATGGATTAATAATGGATGCCATAATAAATCCACCAAATAAGTTTAATACGATAGCTGTTACAACGTATCTTGGTTCAACCATCGTAAAATATGCACCAACGATTGATGCAGATATAGTAGACATAGCTGAAGCTGTTAATGTATACATACGATGTTTAGGAATTAATGGAAGTTGTTTTTTGATAGAAATAAACACTTCTGATTGACCTAAAATTGCAGATGCGACCGCATTATATGATTCTAATTTACCCATACCATTAACTTTAGAAATGACTAAACCTAAATATTTAATGATAAGAGGTAAGATTTTAAGGTATTGTAAAATACCGATAAGTGCTGATACAAACACAATTGGCATTAATACGTTAAGGAAATAAACTGAAACAGGCTTATCTGTCTTAGGATCGATATTTGCAATACCCGCAAATACGAAGTTTATCCCTTCCATAGCTTTTGCTATGATGTAGCCAAAACCACTTGAAATACCACCTATGATAGTTAATCCACCTGTTGTTTTTAATAATAAGAAAGCAAATATAAACTGGATTACGATCATTAATCCTATATACTGCCATCTGACACGCATTTTATCAGAGCTTACTAACCATGCTAGAAATAGGAATAATAAGATACCGATAATCCCGATAATATAATGCATAATTGACACACCTTTCCCTTCGTTTATACTCAATCATAACCTACCTTATATGATAACTTATTTCTTTTGAAAGCGGTATAAAATTTTAAAAATTTTTAAAGAAACAAATTAATTGAAATAATAAACAACAGAACATATAATATAGTCAAAGAAGGTCAAAAGAGGTGATGAATTAATGCACAACATGTCGGATATCATTGAGCAATACTTAAAGCAATTGCTAGAGGAGGCTCAAGGAGATGTCGTTGAAATTAAACGTGCACATATTGCTGAAAAGTTTGATTGTGTACCTTCCCAATTAAACTATGTTATAAAAACAAGATTTACAAATGAGCACGGATACGCTATTGAAAGTAAAAGAGGCGGCGGTGGTTACATTCGTATTTCAAAAGTTGAAACGAATAGTCAATCAGCATTCATTAGACATCTAATTGAATTGACAGGCGATCAAATCTCACAAGCAAATGCATTTAGAATTGTGGATGGTTTGTATGAAAATGACTTAATTACAGATAGAGAGAAAAAAATGATTGTTCAAACGCTTCATAGAGATACATTGCAAATAGAAATACCATATAGAGATATTATTCGAGCAAATATATTGAAACGTATACTTGCCGTCATACATTATAGTTAAAAAGGAGTGACAGTATGCTTTGTGAAATTTGTGGTAAAGAAGAAGCAACAATTCAATTAACATCAACAGGTAAGAAACATAAAACAGAACAATGGATATGTAAAAACTGTGCTTCAGAACATTTTTATTTCCAAGATGATCATATGAGTGATCAAAATTTGGACCAAGAATTTGTTGTGAACCAATTTCTACAATATTTAGTAGGTAAACATGGTATTAACTTTAAACAAGTTCAACCACAAGAAGAAAAGCACTGTCCTACTTGTGGCATGACTTTAACAGATATTGCTAAAGTTGGTAAGTTTGGTTGTCATGACTGCTATGAAACTTTTAAAGATGATGTACCGCAAATTATTAGAAGAGTTCAAGCGGGCAGTGGGGAGCATACAGGTAAAATACCTGTATCTTCAAGAAGTAAAATACAACTCAAACAACAAATTGCTGAGAAAGAAAAAATACTCCAAGGCTTAATTGAAGAGCAAGCCTTTGAAGATGCAGCAGTTGTAAGAGATGAAATAAAAGCATTGAAAGCAGAAGGTGAGGTCGAGTAAATGGAAGAGCATATGAATGAACATATTAGCGATTGGATGAAAGAAACAGAAGACACGCCAATTGTCATGAGTTCTAGAATAAGACTTGCACGTAACCTTCAAGACGAAGTTCATCCGCTCAAATATGAAGAAGATGACGAAACAGGCAACAAAGTAATAGAAAAAGTGAGTAAAGCATTATCAGAATTGAAATTGACGAAGTTATCAGATTTAAGTGAACTAGATCAGAATAAACTCGTGTTCAAACATCTTATTAGCCCAGCTCTGACAAAACAGAAATTTGGTGCAGTATTATTAAATGAAGATGAATCAACAAGTGTTATGATCAACGAAGAAGATCACGTTAGAATACAAGTTATGGGTCACAATCTCGTGCTAAACGAGTTGTATGAAACAGCATCTAAATTAGATGATGAGCTTGATAAACATCTAACGATTTCATATGATGAACAGCACGGATTTTTAACGACTTGTCCAACGAACATTGGAACAGGGTTAAGAGCGAGTGTTATGTTGCACTTACCTGGCTTAAGCATTATGAAACGTATGAAACGAATTGGACAAGCTATCAATAGATTCGGATATACTATTCGAGGTATTTATGGTGAAGGTACAGGTGCACTTGGTCATGTGTATCAAATATCCAATCAATTAACACTTGGTAAGACTGAAGAAGAAATCATTGAAGATTTAACTCAAATTGTTGAACAAATCATTAGTGAAGAAGAACAAATTAGACAAAGACTTGATCGCTTTAATCATATGGAAACAAAAGACAGAGTTCATCGTGCGAAAGGTATATTGAAATCTGCACAATTAATATCTGTTGAAGAAGCTTCATTAAGATTAAGTGAAATGAAACTGGGTATAGATTTAGGACATATCGAGAGTAATAACTTTAATTTTGATAATTTAATGGTTACAATACAAACACCATTCTTTGAAGGTAATGACTCGGAACAATCTGTAGATGAACAAAGAGCAACCTTTTTAAGAGAACATATATAAAATAGGAGGTTAGTTTATGCTATTTGGTAGATTAACAGAACGTGCGCAACGTGTATTAGCGCATGCACAAGAAGAAGCAATGAGATTGAATCATTCAAATATAGGTACGGAACATTTATTATTAGGTTTAATGAAAGAACCTGAAGGCATTGCAGCAAAAGTGTTAGATGCTTTCGGTATTACTGAAGAAAAAGTAACAAAAGAAGTTGAAAACTTAATTGGCCAAGGTCAAGAACAAGTTGGTGCGATTCATTACACACCAAGAGCTAAGAAAGTAATTGAACTTTCAATGGATGAAGCAAGAAAGTTAAACCATACATTTGTTGGAACAGAACATCTATTACTTGGATTAATTCGTGAGAACGAAGGTGTGGCAGCACGTGTATTTGCTAATTTAGATTTAAATATCACGAAAGCAAGAGCACAAGTTGTTAAATCATTAGGCAGTCCAGAACAAGGTTCAAAAAATGCTCAAACGACTAAAAATCAAGCAACACCAACTTTAGATGGATTAGCAAGAGACTTAACAGTCATCGCGCAAGATGGTACGTTAGATCCAGTAGTTGGTCGTTCAGATGAAATTACACGTGTCATTGAAGTGTTAAGTAGAAGAACTAAAAATAATCCGGTATTAATCGGTGAACCAGGTGTCGGTAAAACGGCTATCGTTGAAGGCTTAGCACAAGCAATCGTACAAAACGAAGTACCAGAAACATTAAAAGGTAAACGCGTTATGTCATTAGACATGGGTACTGTTGTAGCAGGTACTAAATATCGTGGTGAATTTGAAGAAAGACTTAAAAAAGTAATGGAAGAAATTCATCAAGCAGGCAATATTGTGTTATTCATCGATGAGTTACACACACTGATTGGTGCAGGTGGAGCAGAAGGTGCTATCGATGCATCAAACATCTTGAAACCAGCATTAGCTCGTGGTGAACTACAATGTATCGGTGCAACTACATTAGATGAATACCGTAAATATATTGAAAAAGATGCTGCATTAGAACGTCGTTTCCAACCTGTAACAGTTGATGAACCAAATACTGAAGATTCAATTGCGATTTTAAAAGGTTTGAGAGATCGTTACGAAGCGCATCACCGTATTAATATTTCAGATGAAGCGATTGAAGCGGCCGTTAATATGAGTGACCGTTACATTTCAGATAGATTCCTACCTGATAAAGCAATCGACTTAATCGATGAAGCAAGTTCTAAAGTAAGACTTAGAAACTATACAACACCTCCAAGTCTTAAAGAACTTGAATCAGAATTAGAAACAGTTAAGAAAGAAAAAGATGCTGCCGTACATTCTCAAGAGTTTGAAAATGCAGCTAATTTAAGAGATAAACAAACAAAACTTGAAAAACAATTAGAAGATACTAAAAACGAATGGAAAAAAGTACAAGGTGAGAAAAACACTTGTGTAACTGCTGAAGATATCGCAGTCGTTGTCGCAAATTGGACAGGTATTCCAATTACGAAATTAAACGAAACTGAGTCAGAGCGATTACTAAACTTAGAAACTATCTTACATGAACGTGTAATCGGTCAAAACGATGCAGTTAAATCTATTTCTAAAGCAGTAAGACGTGCCCGTGCTGGTCTTAAAGATCCTAAGAGACCAATTGGTAGCTTTATATTCTTAGGACCAACAGGTGTTGGTAAAACTGAACTTGCACGTACATTAGCTGATGCAATGTTCGGTGAAGAAGATGCTATGATCAGAGTGGACATGAGTGAGTTTATGGAGAAACACTCTGTCAGTCGTTTAGTAGGTTCTCCTCCAGGTTATGTAGGTCATGATGATGGTGGACAATTAACTGAAAATGTAAGACGTAAACCATATTCGGTTATCCTATTTGACGAAATTGAAAAAGCACATCCAGATGTATTTAATATCTTGTTACAAGTGTTAGATGATGGTCATTTAACAGATTCTAAAGGTCGTAAAGTAGACTTTAGAAATACTGTCATTATCATGACATCAAACGTTGGTGCACAAGAATTACAAAATGCTAAATTTGTTGGATTCGGTGCTAAAGAAAGTGGACCGGATTACGAAACTATCAGGAAAACAATGATGGATGAATTAAAACAACAATTTAGACCAGAATTCTTAAACCGTGTAGATGATATTATCGTCTTCCACAAACTTGAAAAAACACATCTTAAAGAAATTGTGAATAAAATGGCTGGTAACTTAACGAAACGATTATCAGAACAAGGTATTCACATTACGCTTTCAGATTCAACACAAGAAAAAATTGCTGATGAAGGATTTGATCCAGAATATGGTGCAAGACCATTAACACGTGCTATTCAAAAACACGTCGAAGATAATTTAAGTGAATTAATCTTATCTGGACAAGATTTAGTAGGTAAAGATGTCATTGTAGATTATAGAGATGATGAATTTAAATTCGATTTATCAGATCATAAGGAAGATAAAGAAGCAGAAGAAACTTCAAAAGCTTAAAAATCAACAATGTTAATTTAATATTATAATGAGTCCGCAAGCTATTTATCATAATAGTTTGCGGGCTTTTATATTGATTTTAAAGTATATTAATTTGTTTTTAATGTCAGTCAAGTTTAAAATATAACTATTCAATTAATACGGAGGTAACATGAATGGCCAAAAAGAAAGTAATATTTGAGTGTTTAGCCTGCGGATATCAATCTCCAAAATGGATGGGGAAATGCCCTAATTGTGGTGCATGGAACCAAATGGAAGAATCAATAGAACATAAAGAAACTAAAGGTCCTAAAAATACATTCAAGTCAGATGTACCCGCACAAAAAATAGAAAAATTAAAAGACGTTAAAGAAGAAGATACACCTAGAATTAAGACAAAAATCAATGAATTTAATCGCGTTTTAGGTGGCGGTGTTGTAGAAGGTTCGCTTGTACTCATTGGTGGTGACCCTGGTATTGGTAAATCCACATTATTATTACAAATTTGTGCGGCTTTATCTCAACAAAAAAATGTCTTATATGTTTCAGGTGAAGAATCTGTAAGACAAACAAAATTAAGAGCTGAAAGATTAGTTGAAGATTCAGGAGAATTAAATGTTTATGCTGAAACGAATTTAGAGATTATACATAGTATGGTTCAAAAAGAAAAACCAGATGTATTAGTAATAGATTCCATTCAAACTGTCTTCCACCCTGAAGTCACTTCTGCGCCAGGTTCTGTTTCTCAAGTTAGAGAATGTACACAAAATTTAATGCACATCGCAAAACAAATGAACATTGCTACATTTATTGTTGGACACGTAACGAAAGATGGACAAATTGCTGGTCCACGTTTGTTAGAACATATGGTAGATACAGTATTATATTTTGAAGGCGATACACATCATGCATACAGAATATTAAGAGCAGTCAAAAACCGTTTTGGTTCAACAAATGAAATGGGTATTTTTGAAATGAAGCAAACGGGTCTTAACGAAGTTAAAAATCCGTCTGAAATGTTCTTAGAAGAAAGAACGAAACATGTATCGGGTTCGACTATTGTGGCAACTATGGAAGGTACGAGACCTATTTTAGTTGAAGTACAAGCTTTAGTGACGCCAACGACTTTTCATAATCCACGAAGAATGGCAACAGGTATTGATCACAATAGATTAAGCTTATTGATGGCTGTATTAGAGAAGAAAGAGAATTTCTTATTACAACAACAAGACGCATATATCAAAATTGCTGGTGGTGTAAAATTAAGTGAACCCGCAGTAGATTTAAGTATTGTTATCGCAATAGCTTCAAGTTTCCAAGATAAACCTACTAAAGGTGATGATTGTTTCGTAGGAGAGGTTGGCTTAACAGGTGAAGTAAGAAGGGTTGCTAGAATTGATCAACGTGTACAAGAAGCGGCTAAATTAGGGTTTAAACGTATTATCATACCTAAAAATAATATTAAAGGTTTAGAATTCCCTGAAGGTACAGAAGTAATTGGCGTATCAACAACAAGAGAAGCATTGAAAATTGCTTTTAATGCATAATTAACCATTAGGAGGTTAACGTATGAAAATTTTAAAAGGACTAATCATACTGTGTTATTTAGTCATAGGTTCCTCACTAGGCATTATGGTGATTCCAGAACTGATTAATGCGTTTAGTATTCAACCCGAACAAGTACTGACCAATCCGTATATCGATGGTCTTATAGGTGCGGTTGTTATTTTCCTATTGTTTGGGTTTTTGATTGATAAGATTGTAGACATGGCTGATCAAGGAGAAAAATATTTATTAAAAAGGAGTATTCTTGAAATATTCTTCGCCACAGTTGGTGTCATGATAGGCTTAATGATCGCGGTTATGGTTTCGTTTATATTAGAAATGATCGGTGCACCAGTTCTGAAACATATTTTACCTATTATTATTGCTGCTTTTTTATGTTATCTAGGCTTTCAGATTGGTTTGCAAAAGCGAGAAGAAATATTACGATTATTTCCAGAAAGTATATCAAATTCTTTAACGAGACAAACAACTTCAAAATACGCCAAAATTTTAGATACAAGTGCCATTATTGACGGGAGAATATTAGACGTCGTGAAGTGTCATTTTATAGATGGAGAAATTCTCGTACCTCAAGGTGTAATTGAAGAGTTACAAGTCATTGCAGATGCTAAAGACAGTGTTAAACGCGATAAAGGACAACGTGGGTTAGATATATTAAATGAATTGAAGAAAACGGATTTCTCGATTTCAATTATTGAACCAACGTCTACACATAAAGATGTAGATGCCCTTTTAATCAATTTAGCTAAGCGATATCAAGCAAGTATTATTACAACAGATTATAATTTGAATAAAGTATGTGCATTTCAAGGTATAAAAGTTCTAAATGTAAATGATTTATCAGAAGCGATTAAACCAGTACTACACCAAGGGGATATTTTCGATTTATTAATTACGAAAATAGGTAAAGAAGATGATCAAGGTGTTGGTTATCTTGATGATGGTACAATGGTCGTCATTGAAAAAGGGCGAGAATATATAGGAAAGACAATTCCTGTTGAAGTGATGAGCTTACTACAAACTTCCTCTGGTAGAATTATATTTGCGAAGAAGGTGTCATAAATTGGGGTTTACGACAATCATTCCTGCAGCTGGACAAGGTAAAAGGATGGGAACTGAAATCAACAAATTATTTCTAGAAATTAACGGTGAAACAATTATTCGTCAAACTGTTGCCGTGTTTCAAGAAATAGATTCATGTGAACAGATTTTTATTGCTGCACATCCAGACGAAGTTGAATTAATGGAAGACCATTTAAAGGACTTTAGTAAAGTTGCTGGTGTTATTCCAGGTGGTCAAGAAAGACAACATAGCATTAATGAAGTTTTGAAAGTATTGATTGATACTGAAGTTGTAATGGTTCATGATGGTGCAAGACCATTTATTACACAAGAAAAAATCAATCAATTATATCAAAATGCCTTAACAAAAGATGCAGTGATTTTAGCAGTTCAAGCTAAGGACACAATTAAGCAAGTTATCGATGGTGTTGTTGAACAAACTTACGATCGCTCAACAATGTGGCAAGTTCAAACACCTCAAGCGTTCAAAAGAGACATAATTTTAAAAGCTTATGAACAAGCAGAAGCACAAAATTATTTAGGTACAGATGATGCTTCGTTAGTAGAGAGAGCAGGGTATAAAGTACACATATCAAATGGTGATTACGACAATATCAAAATTACAACCCACGAAGATTTAATCATTGCACATTCTATACTAGAGAAGCGAGGTATTTGCGATGTTTAGAATAGGTTACGGTTATGATGTGCATGAATTTGATCCGACAAGACCATTGATCATTGGTGGTCTTGAGATTGAACATACACATGGTTTAAATGGTCACAGTGATGCAGATGTGTTGCTCCATGCAATTACGGATGCTATTCTAGGTGCTGCAAGTCTAGGAGATATAGGAAAGCTATTCCCAGATACAGATCCAGCTTTTAAAGATGCAGATTCAAAGTTATTGCTTAAAGAATCTTATGAACAAGTTTTGAAAAAAGGATATAAACTTGGGAATGTAGATGCTACAATTGTAGCGGAACAACCTAAATTCAGGCCTTATATAGATCAAATGCGAAGTGCAATTGCTTCAGTATTAGACGTGTCTATTGAAGATATAAATGTAAAAGCAACAACGAATGAAAAATTAGGATTTCTAGGAAGAGAAGAAGGCATACAAGCACAAGCTGTGGTATTATTAACAAGTAAAGAATAAAACAGGAGTGAGACGATGAGTAACAAAGTAAGAGTAAGATACGCGCCAAGTCCGACTGGTTACTTACACATCGGTAACGCAAGAACCGCATTATTTAACTATTTATTTGCGAAACATTATAATGGGGACTTTGTTATACGTATTGAAGATACAGATATAGCCAGAAATTTAGAAGACGGAGAAGCATCACAATTTTCTAACCTTGAATGGTTAGGCTTAGATTGGGATGAGTCTGTTAATAAAGACGGAGGATACGGTCCATATCGTCAATCTGAACGTGGCGACATTTATAAGCCATTAATTGAAAAATTATTAGCTGAAGATAAAGCGTATAAATGTTATATGACTTCAGAAGAATTAGAAGCAGAACGCGAAGAGCAAATTGCAAGAGGTGAAATGCCTCGTTATGGTGGTAAACACGCACACTTAACAAAAGAAGAACAAGAAGCATTTGAAGCAGAAGGTAGACAACCAAGTATTCGCTTTAGAGTGCCACAAGATAAAGAATATAAATTCGATGACATCGTTAAAGGTGAAGTATCATTTGATTCAAATGGTATCGGCGACTGGGTAATCGTTAAAAAAGATGGTATTCCAACTTATAACTTTGCAGTTGCGATTGATGATTACTACATGGAAATTTCACACGTTATTCGTGGTGATGATCATATTTCAAACACACCTAAGCAACTTATGATTTATGAAGCGTTTGGATTCGAGCCTCCACAATTTGCGCATATGACATTAATCGTTAATGAAGAGCGTAAAAAATTAAGTAAACGTGATGGTCAAATTCTACAGTTCATCGAACAATATAAAGATTTAGGTTATTTACCTGAAGCAATCTTTAACTTTATTGGTTTATTAGGATGGTCTCCTGAAGGCGAAGAAGAAATCTTCTCTAAAGAAGAATTTATTAAGATCTTCGATGAAAAACGTCTTTCTAAATCACCAGCATTCTTTGATAAGAAAAAATTAGAATGGATTAATAACCAATACATGAAAGAAAAAGATTCTGAAACAGTCTTTGAAATGACAATTCCTCACATGGTTAAAGCAGGTCTATTACCTGAAAGTCCATCTGAAGCTGAATTATCTTGGGCAAGAGACTTAGTAGGTTTATATCAACAACAAATGAGTTATGCTGGAGAAATTGTTCCTTTATCTGAGTTATTCTTCAGAGAACATCTTGATTTCAGTGATGAAGCACAAGAAGTCTTAGATGGTGAACAAGTTCCAACTGTTATGGCTGAACTTGTGAAACAACTTGAAACTTTAGAGCCATTTGAACCAGCAGAAATTAAAAAATCAATTAAAGCTGTTCAAAAAGAAACAGGCATCAAAGGTAAACAATTATTTATGCCTATACGTGTTGCTGTTTCAGGTCAAACTCATGGCCCTGAATTGCCGAATACAATTGCGTTGTTAGGTCGATATAAAGTACTTAACAGATTAAAACGTTTTGTTTGATTTTTTTAGAACGAGAAATTATTATATAAATGACTTAAAGGACAAGTAGATTAGATAATGTGAAATTAGAGAGTACATGGTTGCTGAAAATGTGCCACATTACTTAAGCGAATGCACCTTTATTACAAATATGATGATGTTAATATTTAAAAGAGTGAGCATTTTTTAATGCTAAAAAGAGTGGAACCGTGCAAAAAGGCACCTCTAGCAATTATTGTTAGGGGCGCTTTTTGTTATCTGAGGGGGGATTTAAATGTTTAAACGAGTCAAAGATGATATTCAAATGGTATTTGATCAAGACCCTGCAGCAAGATCTTCATTTGAAGTCGTTATGACTTACTCAGGACTACATGCTATATGGAGTTATTTGATCGCTAATTGGTTCTTTAAGAAAAAAATGTACTTTATAGCAAGATCGATATCTCAAATTGCTCGATTTTTCACAGGAGTTGAAATTCATCCAGGTGCTACAATCGGCAAGAGATTATTCATCGACCATGGCATGGGTATCGTAATAGGTGAAACATGTCGTATCGGCAATAATGTAACAATCTACCAAGGTGTAACACTCGGTGGGACAGGTAAAGAACGCGGAAAAAGACATCCAGACATAGGCGATAATGTACTGATAGCTGCTGGTGCAAAAGTATTAGGTAATATTGAAGTCGGCAACAATGTGAATATTGGCGCGAACTCAGTCGTTCTCAAAGATGTACCAGATTATTCAACAGTAGTTGGTATTCCAGGTAGAATTGTTAAACAAGATGGATTGAAAATTGGTAAGAACTTTAATCATACAAATTTACCAGACCCAATATATGAACAATTAAAAGAATTAGAACGTCAACTTGAAAAGACGAAGAATGGAGAGATTGTTGATGATTACGTTATATAATACGTTAACAAGACAAAAAGAAGAATTTATTCCTATCGAAGAAGGAAAAGTAAAAATGTATGTATGTGGACCGACAGTTTACAACTACATTCATATTGGTAATGCAAGAGCAACAGTAGCATTTGATGTCGTAAGAAGATATTTAGAATACCGTGGCTACGATGTACAATATGTATCTAATTTTACAGATGTTGATGACAAATTAATCAAAGCTGCAAATGAATTAGGTGAAACAGTTCCGGAAATTGCGGATCGTTTTATTGAAGCATTCTACGAAGATACAGGTGCTTTAAATTGTAAACGTGGAACAGCGAATCCAAGAGTAATGGATCACATGGATGATATTATTGCGTTCATAGCTGTATTAGTCGAAAAAGGCTATGCATATGAAAGCGGTGGTGACGTTTATTATCGTACAAGACGTTTTGATGATTACGGTAAGTTGAGTCATCAATCATTAGATGATTTAAAAGTTGGCGCTAGAATAGAATCAGGTGAACAAAAAGAAGATGCGCTAGACTTCACTTTATGGAAAAAAGCTAAACCAGGCGAAATTAAATGGGTTAGCCCATGGGGAGAAGGTAGACCAGGTTGGCACATTGAATGTTCTGTAATGGCACAAGTTCATTTAGGCGATACGATTGATATCCATGCTGGAGGAACAGATTTGCAATTCCCTCACCACGAAAATGAAATTGCTCAATCAGAAGCACACAATGATAAGACATTCGCGAATTATTGGATGCACAATGGCTTTGTAAATATTAACAATGAAAAAATGAGTAAATCATTAGGTAACTTTATTTTAGTTCATGACATTATAAAAGAAATTGACCCTGATGTATTAAGATTCTTTATGGTAGGTGCGCACTATAGAAATCCAATAAACTATGATTTAGAACTTGTACAAGCAGCTAATAGAGGTTTAGAAAGAATTAGAAACAGTTATCAATCGTTAGTTGATAGATCGCAACATGCTGTATTAGAAGAAGATGAAACAGAACAACATATCGAACGTATTAATGAAATATTAAAAGACTTTGAAACATCTATGGATGATGATTTCAATACAGCTAATGCAATGACTGCATGGTATGACTTGAATAAATTAGCTAATAAATATTTACTTGAAAATACAACTTCTACAAAAACAATTAATCGTTTCAAAGAAGTGTATGAAATCTTTAGTGAAGTTCTCGGTGTACCTTTAGTAGGTAAACAACAAAATGAATTGCTTGATGAAGAAATTGAAGCATTAATTGAAGAACGTAATGAAGCAAGAAAAGCTAAGAATTTCCAAAGAGCGGACGAAATTAGAGACGCACTAAAAGAACAAAATATTATTCTTGAAGACACAGCTCAAGGTGTGAGGTTTAGACGTGGATAAATTAACAATTAAAATGTTAAATCCGTTATCCTTAGCTTACATGGGTGATTCGATATTAGATACGTATGTCAGAAAACATATTATCCTTAAAATAAAAGGGAAACCTAATCGATTACATCAATTGTCTAAACAATATGTTTCTGCAAAGGGACAAGCTTATGCACTTAATATTTTGATAGAGAATGAATTTTTTACAGAAGAAGAATTAGAAATTATTCAACGAGGTCGTAATGCAAAAAGTTATACGAAAGCGAAGAATACAGATATTCAAACGTATAGAAAAAGTTCAGCGATTGAAGCGGTCATCGGTTATTTATTCTTAATAGATGAAACAGAACGCTTAGAAGAACTCGTTAATAAAATGATTGAAATAACAGAAGAAAGGGTGGGAGCCAATGGATGAATCGATTATAGTTGGTAGGCATGCAGTCAAAGAAGCGATAACTTCAGGTCATACGATTAATAAAATATTAATTCAAGAAGGTATCAACAAGAAACAAATTGGTGAAATTTTAAAAATTGCAAAATCTGAAAAAATAGTCGTCCAAACTGTACCTAAATCAAAAATTGACTATTTAACAGATGTTCCACATCAAGGTATCGCGGCTCAAATTGCGCCATATCCATATAAAGAATTAGAAGATTTCATTTCAGAAACTAAAGATATTGACCATGTACCGTGCTTATTGATGTTAGATGGTTTAGAAGATCCGCATAATTTAGGTTCTATTATGAGAACAGCTGATGCAATAGGTATTGATGGCATTATTATTCCGAAGAGAAGATCCGTGCAGTTAAATGCAACAGTAGCAAAAGCTTCAACAGGTGCCATTCAACATGTTCCAGTTATTCGCGTGACGAATTTACCGCAAACAATTGAAAGACTTCAAGAAGTAGGATATTGGGTCGCAGGTACAGATGCAAAGAATGCGACTGATTATAGACAAATGGATGCTGGAATGCCACTTGTTATCGTTATAGGCAGTGAAGGCGAAGGTATGAGTCGATTAGTGAAAGATAAGTGTGATTTTTATATTAAATTACCAATGGTTGGACACGTTAATAGCTTAAATGCTTCTGTTGCAGCGAGTCTGCTTATGTATGAAGTTTATAGAAAAAGGCATCCAATAGGACAATCATAATGAAAGATATCTATTTAATTATTGATGGCTATAACTTAATAGGACAATCAAACGAATTGTCTTCCATTGCTCAAGTTTCTTTAGAAGAAGCGAGAGATAAATTGTTAATCACACTTATCAATTATAATACCCAGCATGATGGTGAAATGATTGTTGTTTTTGATGCATATGGTGTAGAAGGTACTGAATCAGTAGAATTTAAGCACGGTGTGAAAGTTGTTTATACGAAAGGGAAAGAAACAGCAGATAGTTATATCGAAAGACTAACGTATGAATTATATCGAAAGCATATTACGCATATTACAGTAGTCACAAGTGATATGAGTGAACAACATGCTATTTTTGGTTCAGGTGCGTATAGAATCTCATCTAGAGAAATGTGGTCAACAATTGCAAATCAAGAATCTGTTGTAACAAAGCATCTATCAGAAATTAAAACTAAGACGCCTAGAAATAGATTGAACTTGCCAGATGAAGTATTACAGCAATTTGAAAAATGGAGAAGAAATAATCGATAAATATGATTTTTTGGAGTTTGATTTATAAGGAACGCGCTCTGTAAAATATGCTCAAAACAATAACAAGGGATGAGCATGATGAATGACATGAATACAGACAAGCAGTTGTTAAAATGGATTGCTGACATTCAGCGTGGTGACAAAGAAGCGTTTAATCAACTATTAAATGTTTTCGAAAGTGACATTCAGAAGCGGGTAAGCACATTGAGACTACCTTATAATGATAAAGAGGACATCGCACAAATTATAAGATATAAGTTGTATAAGCAAGCACTCACATTTGATTGTGACAAGCAAGAGTCCTTTATACATTGTGTGAATGTCATTATTAAAAATGCTAAAATTGATTATATAAGAAAAGTTAAAAGTACTAAGTATCAAATATTAAAAGATTCATTGAGTATTGATGAAACAAAAAGTGATTCGGTTAATTTAATAGGGTGTCTAAGAGATGGTCATGGTCAGGATTTTGAAAATGAAATGTTAACAGAATGTTCGCTATCCTATTTGATGGATTCTAATAAACTATCACCTATAGAAACGGACATTCTAAAATTAACAGCACAAGGAAAAACAAAAAAAGAAATATCAAATGAACTAGATGTACCAGTAAAACATATATACAACGCACAATACAGATTAAAAAAGAAACTGAACAAGGCTGAAATTACTTCAGCTTTGTTTGACAATTAGGTGTTTTGTTTTGTATATTAATCTAGGATTAGAATGAATTAGGTGATAAGATGAGAAAAGTCCCTTTAAATTGCGAGAAATGCGGAGCTAGAAATTATACAGTCCCTAAAAAAGATACAGATCAACGATTAGAGCTAAAAAAGTTTTGTAAAACTTGTAATACGCATACATTGCATAAAGAATCCATCTAAAAGGAGGAAAATCAATGGCTAAAAAAGAAAACTTCTTTCAAGGCGTAAAATCAGAAATGCAGAAAACAAGTTGGCCAACTGGCAAAGAACTTGTTAAATATACAACAATAGTAGTGTGTACAGTAATCTTTTTCTTAATCTTTTTCTATGCATTAGATTTAGGAATTACAGAATTAATTAATTTGATTAGATAGTAAGGAGTGGCAAAATGTCAGAAGAGATAGGCGCTAAACGATGGTATGCAGTGCACACTTATTCAGGTTATGAAAATAAAGTCAAAACAAACCTAGAAAAGCGTGTTGAGACAATGAACATGCAAGAACAAATTTTTAGAGTTGTGATTCCTGAAGAGGAAGAAACATCTATTAAAGATGGTAAAGCGAAGACACAAATCAAGAAGACTTTCCCTGGATACGTATTAGTTGAGTTAATTATGACTGATGAATCATGGTATGTCGTAAGAAATACACCTGGCGTTACAGGTTTCGTTGGTTCTGCTGGTGCAGGATCTAAACCAAATCCATTATTACCTGAGGAAGCGAAATTCATCCTTAAACAAATGGGCATGGTAGAAAAAACTGTCGACGTAGAAGTTGAATTAGGTGAACAAGTACGCGTAACAAGCGGACCATTTAGTAACCAAGTTGGTGAAATCAAAGAAATCGATGTTGAGAAGTATAAATTAACAGTACTTGTTGACATGTTCGGTAGAGAAACACCAGTCGAAGTTGAATTCGATCAAATTGAAAAGTTGTAAAAAAACACTTGAAATTTCATAATTTCAATGTTATTATTTAAAGGTCGCGCTCGGACTATGCGCAACCATTTCGTCACGAAATGAAGAGTGGGAGGGTAAAATATCATTACCCCATGACCACATCACGATATCAAGGAGGTGCACATCGTGGCTAAAAAAGTAGTTAAAGTTGTTAAATTGCAAATTCCTGCAGGTAAAGCAAACCCAGCACCACCAGTTGGTCCTGCATTAGGTCAAGCCGGTGTGAATATTATGGGATTCTGTAAAGAATTCAACGCTCGTACACAAGAGCAAGCAGGTTTAATCATTCCAGTTGAAATTACAGTATTTGAAGATCGTTCATTTACTTTCATCACTAAGACACCACCTGCAGCAGTATTACTTAAAAAAGCAGCTAAAGTAGAAAAAGGTTCTGGTGAACCTAACAAAACTAAAGTTGCTACAGTAACTCAAGACCAAGTACGTGAAATTGCTAACACTAAAATGCCTGACTTAAACGCGGCATCTGAAGAAGCAGCTATGCGTATCGTTGAAGGTACTGCACGCAGCATGGGTATTGTCGTAGAATAATTGAGTTTTAAAGTTTAAGCAGGCGGCTATTTCGCTGTCTGCTATTGCATTGTCTTTATGGATAATGCACGTGGGAGGTAACATTCCGCTAAAACCACTAAAGGAGGAAAACAAAATGGCTAAAAAAGGTAAAAAGTATCAAGAAGCAGTTGCTAAAATCGATCGTACTGCAACATACGCTGTTGAAGAAGCGATTAAATTAGCAAAAGAAACAAGTACTGTTAACTTTGATGCATCTGTAGAAGTTGCATTTCGTTTAGGCATTGATACACGTAAGAATGACCAACAAATCCGTGGTGCTGTAGTATTACCACACGGTACTGGTAAAACACAACGTGTATTAGTATTCGCCAAAGGCGATAAAATCAAAGAAGCAGAAGAAGCTGGAGCAGATTATGTAGGTGAAGAATATATTAACAAAATCAACCAAGGTTGGTTCGACTTTGATGTAATCGTTGCAACACCTGACATGATGGGTGAAGTTGGTAAACTTGGTCGTGTATTAGGACCTAAAGGTTTAATGCCAAACCCTAAAACTGGTACAGTAACAATGGATATCAAAAAAGCAGTAGAAGAAATTAAAGCAGGTAAAGTAGAATACCGTGCTGAAAAATCTGGTATTGTTCATGCATCTATTGGTAAAGTATCATTTGACGAGCAACAATTAGTTGATAACTTCAAAACAATTCAAGATACATTAACTAAAGCTAAACCAGCATCATCTAAAGGTACTTATTTCAAATCTGTTGCTGTTACAACAACAATGGGTCCTGGTATCAAAGTTGATACTTCAAGCTTTAAATTATAATATAAAAATATTGACTTCAACTCCAAAACGCGTTATAGTTTTGGATGTGTAATATTTAACCTAAGACAGTAGGAGTTCATTTTTGAACTTAAAAAGCGATCCTACCGAGGCTTAAATTGACTTGAACGTATAAAATTCAAGCACTTTTTGCCGTGGGTAAAAAGTGCTTTTTTGTTGAGAAACCTCATCATAAAAGCACGGACAATTAATATGGAGGTGTAGAGATGTCTAATTCAAAAATCGTTGAAGCTAAACAACAAAAAGTTGATTTAATTACTGAACAACTTAAAAATTCTGTTTCAACAATTATTGTTGACTACCGTGGTTTAACAGTTGCGCAAGTTACTGAATTACGTAAACAATTACGTGAAGCAGGTATCGAATATAAAGTTTACAAAAACACTTTAGTTCGTCGTGCTGCTGAAGCTGCTGGTATCGAAGGTTTAGAAGAAACATTAACTGGTCCTAACGCAATTGCTTTTTCAAACGAAGAAGTTGTTGAACCAGCTAAAATTCTTGCTGACTTCGCTAAAGAAAACGTAGCGTTAGAAATCAAAGCAGGTGTTATCGAAGGACAAGTTGTATCTGCAGAAGAAGTTAACACTATCGGTTCATTACCATCAAAAGACGGTCTTGTATCAATGTTACTATCTGTATTACAAGCTCCAGTTCGTAACTTTGCTTATGCAGTTAAAGCTGTTGGAGAACAAAAAGAAGAAAGTGCTGAATAATTCAGCAACAAATAAAACTATTTAATGGAGGATATATATCATGTCTAATGAAAAAATTATTGAAGCAATTAAAGAAATGTCAGTATTAGAATTAAATGACTTAGTAAAAGCTATCGAAGAAGAATTTGGTGTAACAGCAGCAGCTCCTGTAGCAGCAGCTGGCGCAGCTGGTGGAGACGCAGCAGCTGAAAAAACTGAATTCGACGTTGAATTAACTTCAGCTGGGGATTCAAAAATTAAAGTTGTTAAAGCGGTTAAAGAAGCAACTGGCTTAGGCTTAAAAGAAGCTAAAGAAGTCGTAGACAACGCTCCTAAAGTTGTTAAAGAAGGTTTATCTAAAGAAGACGCTGAAGCTTTAAAAGAAAAATTAGAAGAAGTTGGCGCATCTGTAGAATTAAAATAATCTCTGTATTAAATCAAAAAACCCGTTATTATCATGATAACGGGTTTTTATTTACTCATTTAATCAATAAAGAGGTGGCGTAATGAGTCATTATTTTGATAACGATCCAAACGTGAAGTCGGAACGAGAAAGTTTCGATTATTTTTATCGCGATAACAAACTCTCTCTTCAGACAGATCATGGTGTTTTCTCAAAAGGGAAAATAGACTTTGGGTCTGATTTACTCGTAACAACGTTCTTAAATGCAAATCCCCCTGGTCCTAAAAAGAAAATATTGGATGTGGGCTGTGGTTATGGTCCAATAGGTTTAATGTGTGCGAAAGTACTTCCGCATAGTGAAGTGACTATGGTAGATGTGAACGAACGCGCATTGGATTTGGCAAAAGATAATCAACGATCTAACAACATTCAAAATGCTCAGTTGAAAGTAAGTAACTGTTTAGATGATGTATTAGATTTAGAATTTGATTTTGTATTAACAAACCCTCCAATTAGAGCAGGGAAAGAAATTGTTCATAAAATTCTTGAGCAAAGCATCGAAGTATTATCGAGTGGTGGACAGCTTCTAGTTGTTATTCAGAAGAAGCAAGGTATGCCTTCTGCAAAGAAAAAAATGCAAGATATTTTTGGTAATGCAGAAATAATCGAAAAAAGCAAGGGTTATTACATTTTAAAAAGTGTAAAAGCTTGATTTTGGTGTTTTGTTCTGATATAGTAATAGAATGTTAAAAATTATATTCAATAAGTGTGTACTTTTGCGTCGCCCTTAATTGAATGTTAGGAATAAGTCGTACGAAATAGAAAATGGAATCATTGACTTTCCGTTTTCTTTTTGTCTTATTATATTTATTTTGTAAGGCGCAAAGTTATATTCACAATATTTGAGGGGTGAATCTGTTGACAGGTCAACTTATCCAGTATGGAAGACATCGTGTTCGTAGAAGTTATGCGAGAATTTCCGAGATTTTAGAACTACCTAACTTAATAGAGATTCAAACGAAATCATATGAATGGTTTCTAAAAGAAGGTTTACTAGAAATGTTCCGCGACATTTCTCCAATTGATGATTTTACAGGTAACCTTTCTTTAGAGTTCGTAGATTACCGTCTAGGTGAACCAAAGTATGATTTAGAAGAATCTAAAAACCGTGATGCAACATATGCAGCACCATTACGCGTTAAAGTCCGTTTAATTAACAAAGAAACAGGCGAAGTGAAAGATCAAGAAGTATTCATGGGTGATTTCCCATTAATGACTGACACTGGTACTTTTGTAATTAACGGTGCAGAACGTGTTATTGTATCTCAACTTGTACGTTCACCATCCGTTTACTTCAACGAAAAAGTTGATAAAAACGGTAAAGTGAGTTTTGGAACTACTGTAATTCCTAACCGTGGTGCATGGTTAGAATATGAAACAGATGCTAAAGATGTTCCTTACGTAAGAATAGACAGAACACGTAAATTACCAATTACAGTATTAATCCGTGCTTTAGGATTCTCATCAGATCAAGAAATCATTGATTTACTTGGTGATAATGAGTATTTAAGAAATGCATTAGACAAAGATAATACTGAAACAACAGACCAAGCATTGCTTGAAATTTATGAGCGTTTACGTCCGGGAGAACCACCAACAGTAGAGAACGCTAAAAGTCTATTATATTCACGTTTCTTTGACCCAAAACGTTATGATTTAGCGGCAGTAGGTCGTTACAAAATGAATAAAAAATTACATCTTAAACATCGTTTATTCAACCAAACTTTAGCTGAGCCTATCGTTGACGTTGAAACAGGTGAAATTGCGGCTGAAGAAGGTACTGTTTTAGACCGTCGTAATTTAGATAAAATCATCGATGTTTTAGAATCAAACGCTAATATTCATGTTTATGAACTTAATAGTGGTGTCTTAGATGAGCCAGTAGAAGTTCAAACAGTTAAAATTTATATTCCTGGTGATGAAGAAAAACGTACGACAACAGTGATTGGTAATGCATTCCCTGATGAAGCAGTGAAATGTATTACACCAGCAGATATTATTTCTTCACTATCATATTTCTTCAACTTGTTACATGGTGTAGGTTACACAGATGACATCGACCATTTAGGTAATCGTCGTCTACGTTCAGTAGGAGAATTACTACAGAACCAATTCAGAATTGGTTTATCACGTATGGAACGTGTTGTACGTGAACGTATGTCAATTCAAGACACTGATTCAATCACACCTCAACAATTAATTAATATTCGTCCAGTAATTGCATCTATTAAAGAATTCTTTGGTAGCTCTCAATTATCTCAATTCATGGACCAAGCAAACCCATTAGCAGAGTTGACGCATAAACGTCGTCTATCAGCATTAGGACCGGGTGGTTTAACTCGTGAGCGTGCTGGTATGGAAGTACGTGACGTTCACTACTCTCACTATGGTCGTATGTGTCCAATTGAAACGCCTGAGGGACCAAACATTGGTTTAATCAACTCATTATCAAGTTATGCAAGAGTTAATGAATTTGGTTTCATTGAAACACCTTATCGTAAGGTAAACATCGAAACAAACCAAGTTACTGACAGAATTGACTACTTAACAGCTGACGAAGAAGACAGCTATGTAGTTGCGCAAGCAAACTCTGTACTTGATGAAACAGGTAAATTCGTAGATGACGAAGTACTTTGTCGTTTCCGTGGGGACAACACTACGAAACCTAAAGAACGTATGGACTACATGGATGTATCTCCTAAACAAGTTGTTTCTGCAGCGACAGCATGTATTCCGTTCTTAGAAAACGATGACTCTAACCGTGCGCTTATGGGTGCGAACATGCAACGTCAAGCGGTACCTTTAATGAACCCAGAAGCACCATTTGTTGGTACTGGTATGGAACACGTAACTGCACGTGATTCAGGTGCAGCAGTAGTTGCTAAGTATAAAGGTAGAGTTGAGCACGTAGAAGCAAAAGAAATCCTTGTTAGACGTATTGTTGAAGAGAATGGAAAAGAGATCGAAACAGAATTAGATCGTTACCCATTATCTAAATTCAAACGTAGTAACTCAGGTACTTGTTACAACCAACGTCCAATCATTGCCAGCGGAGATATTGTTTCTAAAGGTGAAATTTTAGCTGATGGTCCTTCAATGGAACTTGGTGAAATGGCACTTGGACGTAACGTAGTCGTTGGTTTCATGACTTGGGACGGTTATAACTATGAGGATGCTGTAATCATGAGTGAACGTCTTGTTAAAGATGATGTTTATACTTCAATTCACGTTGAAGAATATGAATCAGAAGCTCGTGACACTAAATTAGGACCTGAAGAAATCACACGTGATATTCCTAACGTTTCTGACAATGCGCTTAAGAACTTAGATGATCGTGGTATCGTTTATGTTGGTGCTGAAGTTAAAGACGGAGATATCCTAGTTGGTAAAGTAACGCCTAAAGGTGTAACTGAATTAACAGCTGAAGAAAGATTATTACATGCAATCTTTGGTGAAAAAGCTCGTGAAGTTCGTGATACATCATTACGTGTACCTCACGGTGCAGGTGGTATTGTATTAGATGTTAAAGTATTTAACAGAGAAGAAGGCGATGATTCATTATCTCCAGGTGTAAACCAATTAGTACGTGTATACATCGTTCAAAAACGTAAAATACATGTCGGAGATAAAATGTGTGGTCGTCACGGTAACAAAGGTGTTATCTCACGTATCTTACCTGAAGAAGATATGCCTTACTTACCAGATGGAACACCAATTGACATCATGTTAAACCCATTAGGTGTACCTTCTCGTATGAATATCGGACAAGTATTAGAACTTCATCTTGGAATGGCAGCTAAGAATTTAGGTATTCATGTTGCTTCACCAGTATTTGATGGTGCAAACGATGATGATGTTTGGTCAACTATTGAAGAAGCAGGTATGGCTCGTGATGGTAAAACTGTACTATACGATGGTCGTACTGGTGAACCGTTTGATAACCGTGTATCTGTAGGTGTAATGTACATGCTTAAACTTGCACACATGGTAGACGATAAATTACATGCGCGTTCTACTGGACCATACTCACTTGTTACACAACAACCACTTGGCGGTAAAGCTCAATTTGGTGGACAACGTTTCGGTGAGATGGAAGTATGGGCACTTGAAGCTTACGGTGCAGCTTATACTTTACAAGAGATTTTAACTTATAAATCTGATGACACAGTAGGTCGTGTTAAAACTTACGAATCTATCGTAAAAGGAGAAAACATCCCTAAACCAGGTGTTCCTGAATCATTCCGCGTATTAATGAAAGAGTTACAAAGTTTAGGTCTAGACGTTAAAGTTATGGACGAACACGATAACGAAATCGAAATGCGTGATTTAGAAGATGAAGATATGATGGACAAGAAAGTTGATTTAGGTGTTTCACAAGATGCATCAATAGAAGGGCAACAAGTAACTGACTAAAAGTTAATAAAGCGCATTTGATTAACCATTTGCGCTTTACATTTGTTATACATTATCAATCAACCGGCACAACTAATTTAAATTGAAGGAGGTAGGCTCCTTGATTGATGTAAATAATTTCCATTACATGAAAATAGGACTTGCTTCACCTGAAAAGATCCGTTCTTGGTCATTTGGTGAAGTGAAAAAACCAGAAACAATTAACTACCGTACGTTAAAACCTGAAAGAGATGGTTTATTCTGTGAGAAAATTTTTGGTCCAACTAAGGACTGGGAATGTAGTTGTGGTAAATATAAAAGAGTACGCTATAAAGGCATGGTCTGTGACCGCTGTGGTGTAGAGGTTACTAAATCAAAAGTGCGTCGTGAAAGAATGGGGCACATTGAATTAGCAGCTCCAGTTTCACACATTTGGTACTTCAAAGGTATCCCAAGTCGTATGGGACTTTTACTTGATATGTCACCACGTTCACTTGAAGAAGTTATATACTTTGCTTCTTACACTGTAATTGATCCAGGTCCAACTGGATTAGAGAAGAAACAATTATTAACTGAAGGTGAATTCCGTGAGTATTATGATAAATATCCAGGTAAATTCACAGCAAAAATGGGTGCAGAAGCAATCCGTGACTTATTAAGCGATATTGACTTAGATAAAGAATTAAAAGAATTACGTGAAGAATTAGAATCAGCAACAGGACAAAGATTGACAAGAGCAATTAAACGTCTAGAAGTTGTTGAATCATTCCGTCACTCAGGTAATGACCCATCTTGGATGATCTTAGATGTATTACCAATTATTCCACCTGAAATTCGTCCAATGGTTCAATTAGATGGTGGACGTTTCGCAACAAGTGATTTAAATGATTTATACCGTCGTGTTATCAACCGTAATAATCGTTTGAAACGTTTATTAGACTTAGGTGCACCTGGTATTATCGTTCAAAATGAAAAACGTATGTTACAAGAAGCTGTAGATGCTTTAATTGATAATGGTCGTCGTGGTCGTCCAGTTACTGGACCAGGTAACCGTCCATTAAAATCATTGTCACATATGTTAAAAGGTAAACAAGGTCGTTTCCGTCAAAACTTACTTGGTAAACGTGTTGACTATTCAGGTCGTTCAGTTATCGTAGTTGGACCAAACCTTAAAATGTATCAATGTGGTCTACCGAAAGAAATGGCGTTAGAATTGTTCAAACCTTTCATTATGAAAGAACTGGTTGAACGTGAAATTGCTACAAACATTAAGAATGCAAAGGGTAAAATAGAAAGAATGGAAGAAGAAGTTTGGGATGTACTAGAAGATGTTATTAAAGAACATCCAGTACTATTAAACCGTGCACCAACACTTCACCGTTTAGGTATTCAAGCATTTGAACCTACATTAGTTGAAGGTCGTGCAATCAGACTTCATCCACTTGTAACAACTGCTTATAACGCTGACTTTGATGGTGACCAAATGGCTGTCCATGTTCCATTATCAAAAGAAGCACAAGCAGAAGCACGTATGTTAATGCTTGCAGCTCAAAACATCTTGAACCCTAAAGATGGTAAACCAGTCGTAACACCTTCTCAAGATATGGTATTAGGTAACTATTACTTAACACTTGAACGTAAAGGCGCTACTGGAGCTGGTGAAATCTTTAGTGAAACAGAAGAAGTTATTAAAGCGTATGTAAATGGTTATGTTCATTTACATTCACGTATAGCTGTTCATGCAAGATCATTAAAGAACCCAACATTCACTGAAGAACAAAACAATAAATTACTTATCACATCTGTTGGTAAGATTATTTTCAATGAAATTATGCCGGATTCATTCCCGTATATTAATGAACCAACGAATTTCAATTTAGAAAAATCAACACCTGATAAATACTTTGTATCACCTACTGATATTCCAGAAGGTGGATTAATCGAGTACTTACAAGATGTTGAACTTGTTAAACCATTTAACAAGAAATTCTTAGGTCAAATCATTGCGGAAATCTTTAATAAATTCCACATTACAGATACATCTGTAATGCTTGATAAGATGAAAGACTTAGGATTTAAATATTCATCTAGAGCTGGTATTACAGTTGGGGTTTCTGACATTGTGGTACTTCCTGATAAACAAGAAATTATTGGAGAAGCAGAAATCAAAGTAGATAAAGTACAGAAACAATTTAGCCGTGGTTTAATTACTGAAAGCGAACGTTATGCTGCTGTAATTGAAATTTGGACAAAAGCTAAAGATGATATTCAAGCAAAATTAATGATGTCATTAGACAGCTTAAACCCAATCTTCATGATGAGTGACTCTGGTGCCCGTGGTAACGCATCAAACTTCACTCAATTAGCTGGTATGCGTGGTTTGATGGCTAACCCATCTGGTCGAATTATCGAGTTACCTATTAAATCTTCATTCCGTGAAGGTTTAACAGTACTTGAATACTTCATCTCTACTCACGGTGCGCGTAAAGGTCTTGCCGATACAGCACTGAAAACTGCCGATTCAGGTTACTTAACACGTCGTCTAGTTGACGTAGCACAAGATGTTATCGTTAGAGAAGAAGACTGTGGAACTGACCGTGGATTACTTGTTTCAGATATTAGAGAAGGATCAGAGTTAATCGAACCATTCATTGAACGTATTGAAGGTCGTTACTCTAAAGAAACATTACGTCATCCTGAAACAGATGAAGTAATTATTAAAGTTAATGAATTAATAACTGCTGATATTGCTAAACAAATAGTTGATGCAGGTATTACTGAAATGCATATTCGCTCTGCATTTACATGTAATACTCGTCACGGTGTATGTGAAAAATGTTATGGTAAGAACTTAGCAACTGGTGAACAAGTTGAAGTTGGTGAAGCAGTTGGTACAATTGCTGCACAATCAATCGGTGAACCAGGTACTCAGCTTACAATGCGTACATTCCATACAGGTGGTGTGGCAGGTGCCGATATCACTCAAGGTTTACCTCGTATTCAAGAGCTATTTGAAGCACGTAACCCTAAAGGACAAGCTGTTATTTCTGAAATTAATGGTGAAGTAACTGAAATTACGATCGTTAAAGATCGTCAACAAGAAATTAAAGTTAAAGGCGAAAATGAAATCCGTACTTATAACGCACCAGGTACTGCTCGACTTAAAGTTGAAGAAGGTCAATACGTAGAACGTGGTGAAGTTATGACTGAAGGTTCAATTGAACCTAAAGGATTACTAGCTGTTGCAGGCTTAAATGCTACTCAAAGTTACTTACTTAAAGAAGTACAAAAAGTTTACCGTATGCAAGGTGTTGAAATTTCAGATAAACACGTTGAAGTTATGGTTAGACAAATGCTTCGTAAAGTAAGAATTATTGAAGCAGGAGATACTAAATTATTACCAGGTGCATTAGTTGATATTCATATATTCACTGATGCAAACAGAGAAGTATTTGCGACGCGTAAACGTCCAGCAACTGCTAAACCTGTATTACTTGGTATTACGAAAGCATCTCTTGAGACTGAAAGTTTCTTATCAGCTGCTTCATTCCAAGAAACAACAAGAGTACTTACAGATGCTGCTATTAAAGGTAAACGTGATGACTTACTTGGACTTAAAGAAAATGTTATCATCGGTAAATTGATCCCTGCCGGAACAGGTATGAGAAGATATACTGGTGTTGACTTTGAAAAAGTTGAAAAAGAAGTAGTACCTGAAGAACAAGTTGTGACTGACTAATATATATGGGCTGTTCTAGGTTCCTAGAACAGCTTGTATTTTATTATAAAAACACCTTGAAAATGATTGACTTTATAACTGTGCAATGTTATTATTGTTAAGGTTGATGAAAGCAGACGCTTTGGAGGATATGAAATGTCTAATGAAAAAGCCTTAAGCTTAAATCAAGACAGTTATGTCATTGGTTTAAAACAGACCACTAAAGCATTATTGAAGCATGATGTACGTCAAGTAATCATTGCTCAAGATGTCAATATTCATATTTTGTCGAAAGTGTTATCGATAGCATTTGAGACAGGCGTTCCGATAAGTTATAGTCCTAGTCGACAAGAACTTGGATCACGCTATGGAATAGAAGTTAATGCGACAGTTGTTGCATTGCTTAAATAAATGTGTAAGCTGTGCTTACTATTTTTATTTGACTTAAAATGAACCACCTGGATGTGTGGAATTAAGAAATGAAGAGAGGAGGACATTAAAGATGCCTACTATTAACCAATTAGTACGTAAACCTCGTACTAGTAAATCACAAAAATCAACTGCACCAGCATTAAACAGAGGTTACAATAGCATGAAGAAAAAAATGACTACTGTATACTCTCCTCAAAAACGTGGTGTATGTACTCGTGTAGGAACTATGACACCTAAAAAACCTAACTCAGCTTTACGTAAATATGCTCGTGTTCGTTTATCAAACAACATCGAAGTAAACGCGTATATCCCTGGTATTGGCCACAACTTACAAGAACACAGTGTTGTACTTATTCGTGGTGGACGTGTAAAAGACTTACCTGGTGTGCGTTACCATATCGTACGTGGTGCTTTAGACACTTCTGGTGTTGACGGTCGTATGCAAAGCCGTTCACTTTATGGTGCTAAAAAACCTAAAGCTGCTAAAAAATAATTTGACATTAAATTTCTGTAAATAACAGTTTTTTAAATGACGATAAAACAATTAAACTTTATAATGAGGAAGGAGGATTACGATTATGCCTCGTAAAGGTCCAGTTGCAAAAAGAGATGTTTTACCAGATCCAATTCACAACTCTAAATTAGTAACAAAATTAATCAACAAAATCATGCTTGATGGTAAACGTGGTACTGCTCAAAGAATTCTTTATTCTGCATTCGAACTTGTTCAAGAACGTTCAGGTAAAGATGCTATGGAAGTATTCGATGAAGCTATCAACAACATCATGCCTGTACTTGAAGTTAAAGCTCGCCGTGTAGGTGGTTCAAACTATCAAGTACCTGTAGAAGTACGTCCAGAACGTCGTACTACTTTAGGTTTACGTTGGTTAGTTAACTACGCGCGTCTTCGTGGTGAAAAAACTATGGAAGAGCGTTTAGCTAATGAAATCTTAGATGCTGCCAATAACACTGGTGGTGCTGTTAAGAAACGTGAAGACACTCACAAAATGGCAGAAGCTAACAAAGCGTTTGCTCATTACCGTTGGTAAGATAGAACTTAGAACCCTAAGCGTTAAAATTATAAAGAGGCTTATTTATAGGTCATCTATAGTTTTTTAAACACTTAGGGTATCAAAGTATCTATATAAACAACAACCAAATATCCAATGTTTTGGAAGGAGTAAGAATACTATGGCAAGAGATTTTTCTTTGAAAAACACTCGTAATATCGGTATCATGGCTCACATCGATGCTGGTAAAACTACTACTACTGAACGTATTCTTTATTACACAGGCCGTATCCATAAAATTGGTGAAACACATGAAGGTGCTTCACAAATGGACTGGATGGATCAAGAGCAAGAGCGTGGTATTACAATCACTTCTGCTGCGACTACTGCACAATGGGATGGTCACCGTGTAAACATCATCGATACACCAGGACACGTAGACTTCACAGTTGAAGTTGAACGTTCATTACGTGTACTTGATGGTGCTGTAACTGTTCTTGATGCGCAATCAGGTGTTGAACCTCAAACTGAAACAGTTTGGCGTCAAGCTACAACTTACGGAGTACCTCGTATTGTATTCATTAATAAAATGGACAAAATGGGTGCTAACTTTGAATATTCAGTTGGTACACTACATGAGCGTTTACAAGCAAATGCTCACCCAATTCAGTTACCAATTGGTGCGGAAGACGATTTCAACGCTATTATTGATTTAGTAGAAATGAAATGTTTCCAATACACTAATGACTTAGGTACTGAAATTGACGAAATTGAGATCCCAGAATCTCACAAACAACAAGCTGAAGAAGCTCGTGAAGCTTTAATTGAAGCTGTTGCTGAATCAAATGACGATTTAATGGAAAAATACTTAGGTGGAGAAGAAATCACAATTGATGAGCTTAAAGCGGCTATCCGTCAAGCTACTTGTGACGTTGAATTCTACCCAGTATTATGTGGTACAGCATTCAAAAACAAAGGTGTTCAATTAATGTTGAACGCTGTTATTGACTACTTACCATCACCATTAGATGTTAAACCTATTATCGGACATAGAGTTGATAACGAAGATGAAGAAGTAATTGCTAGACCTGATGACTCAGCGCCTTTCGCTGCATTAGCGTTTAAAGTAATGACTGACCCATTCGTAGGTAAATTAACATTCTTCCGTGTTTATTCAGGTACAATGGAATCTGGTTCATACGTAAGAAACTCTACTAAAGGTAAACGTGAACGTGTAGGTCGTATCCTACAAATGCACGCTAACTCTCGTGAAGAGATTTCTACTGTATATTCTGGTGACATTGCAGGTGCTGTTGGTCTTAAAGATACTGGTACTGGTGATACTTTATGTGATGAAAAAGATAACATTATCTTAGAATCAATGGAATTCCCAGAACCTGTTATTCACTTATCTGTTGAGCCTAAATCTAAAGCTGACCAAGATAAAATGACTAACGCATTAGTTAAATTACAAGAAGAAGATCCAACATTCCATGCACACACTGACCATGAAACTGGACAAGTTATCATCGGTGGTATGGGTGAATTACATCTTGATATCTTAGTAGACCGTATGAAACGTGAATTCAAAGTAGAATGTACTGTTGGTGCTCCAATGGTATCTTACCGTGAAACGTTCAAAGAATCTGCACAAGTTCAAGGTAAATTCTCTCGTCAATCAGGTGGACGTGGACAATATGGTGATGTTCATATTGAATTCACACCTAACGAACAAGGTGGCGGCTTCGAATTCGAAAACGCTATCGTCGGTGGTGTAGTTCCTCGTGAATACATTCCATCAGTTGAAGCTGGTCTTAAAGACGCTATGGAAAACGGTGTATTAGCTGGATATCCATTAGTTGACGTTAAAGCTAAACTATATGATGGTTCATATCATGATGTCGATTCATCTGAAATGGCCTTCAAAGTTGCTGCGTCATTAGCACTTAAAGAAGCAGCTAAAAAATGTAACCCTGTAATCTTAGAGCCAATGATGAAAGTTGAAATCGTTATGCCTGAAGAGTACATGGGAGACATCATGGGTGACGTAACAAGTCGTCGTGGACGTGTTGAAGGTATGGAAGCACGCGGTAACGCTCAAGTTGTTCGTGCATTTGTTCCACTTTCAGAAATGTTCGGTTACGCTACAAACTTACGTTCTAACACTCAAGGTCGTGGTACTTATACTATGGTATTTGACCACTACGAAGAAGTTCCTAAATCAATTTCTGAAGAAATTATCAAGAAAAACAAAGGTGAATAATACATTCGCTTTAATAAATTGATTTTTTCCTCAAAATGATTTATAAATTAACTATAGGTTATCCTCATGATGGTGAGTAACCATCATGAGGATTAAATAAAAAATAATTTTTAATATGAATAGGAGAGATTTTATAATGGCTAAAGAAAAATTTGATCGCTCAAAAACACATGCCAATATTGGTACTATCGGTCACGTTGACCATGGTAAAACTACTTTAACAGCTGCTATCGCAACTGTATTAGCAAAACGTTCTGGTGACGGAGAAGCTCGTTCTTACGCCCAAATCGATAACGCTCCAGAAGAAAAAGAACGTGGTATTACAATCAATACTTCACACATCGAATATGAAACTGAAAAACGTCACTATGCGCACGTTGACTGCCCAGGACACGCTGACTATGTTAAAAACATGATCACTGGTGCTGCTCAAATGGACGGCGGTATCTTAGTAGTATCTGCTGCTGACGGTCCAATGCCTCAAACTCGTGAGCACATTCTTTTATCACGTAACGTAGGTGTTCCTGCATTAGTAGTATTCTTAAACAAAGTTGACATGGTTGACGATGAAGAATTATTAGAATTAGTTGAAATGGAAGTTCGTGACTTATTATCTGAATATGACTTCCCAGGCGACGACGTTCCTGTAATTGCTGGTTCAGCATTAAAAGCATTAGAAGGCGACGAAGCTTACGAAGATAAAATCCTGGAATTAATGGAAGCTGTTGATACATTCATTCCAACTCCAGAACGTGACTCTGACAAACCATTCATGATGCCAGTTGAGGACGTATTCTCAATCACTGGTCGTGGTACTGTTGCTACTGGCCGTGTTGAACGTGGTCAAATCACTGTTGGTGAAGAAGTTGAAATCATCGGTTTAACTGAAGAATCTTCTAAAACAACTGTAACTGGTGTTGAAATGTTCCGTAAATTATTAGACTTCGCTGAAGCTGGAGATAACATCGGTGCATTATTACGTGGTGTTGCTCGTGAAGACGTTAACCGTGGTCAAGTATTAGCTAAACCAGGTTCAATCACACCTCACACTAAATTCAAAGCTGAAGTTTATGTATTATCTAAAGACGAAGGTGGACGTCATACTCCATTCTTCACAAACTACCGCCCACAATTCTATTTCCGTACTACTGACGTAACTGGTGTAGTTAACTTACCAGAAGGTATTGAAATGGTTATGCCTGGCGACAACGTTGAAATGGACGTTGAATTAATTTCACCAATCGCTATTGAAGACGGTACTCGTTTCTCAATCCGTGAAGGTGGACGTACAGTTGGATCAGGCGTTGTTACAATCATCGAAGCTTAATTCGATATTGAATAAACTTGATTAAACAAAATAAAAGCCGAGACATTAAGTTGTCTCGGTTTTTTTAATTGCTTATTTTTCTAATTTATCACTATGTTCAATAATAGATAAGAATAATTTGACGCTATTTTGTAGTGATTGTTCATCTAAATCGAATTTTGGATGGTGATGCGGATAAGTCGCTTTAAGTGCTTCGTTACCTACACCAGTAAAGAAATATGTTCCTGGAACGTGTTGTAAGAAATAACCAACATCTTCGCCACCTAAAGAAGGAGGGAAATCGAAAGCTTCTTCAACTGAATCAATTTCGGAAGCAAGTTTTTTAGCCCATTCTGTTTCTTTCTCATGATTTACTACTGGTGGATAGCCATCGTGATATTTCAAATGACATTTAACACCATAACTTGATTCGATACCGTTTAATATACCGTTCAAACGTTCTTTAATTTGATCTTTAACGTATGGTAAATACGTTCTAATAGTGCCTGATAATTGAACCTTATCCGCGATAACATTGAATGCATTACCACCTTTAAATGTACCGAACGTTACGACAGCCGATTCTAATGGATCTACTGTTCTTGAAACGATACTTTGTGCTTGGACAATCAATGAAGATGCAGCAACGATTGGATCTTTAGCTAGTTGAGGCATAGCACCATGTCCGCCTAGTCCTTGTATATCAATTTCAAATGAATCAGCTGCAGCATATGCTGGTCCAGAACAAAATCCAACTTTATTCGCGTCAATATGACTTGCTGTATGTGTTCCGAAGACATAATCCACACCATCGAGTGCACCAGCTTCTACCATCGCTTTAGCGCCACCAGGAAGTGACTCTTCAGCATGTTGATGGATTAACACGACATTCCCATGAATATCTTGCTCGTGCTTTTTAAGAATTTTTGCAGTGATGAGTAAACTTGCTGTATGGGCATCATGACCACAAGCATGCATCACACCGTCTACTTTAGATTTATAAGGTACATCTTTCTCGTCTTGAATTGGCAATGCATCAAAATCAGCTCTTAATGCAATCGTTGGTCCTTCATGTCCACCTTTAATATAACCTAATAAGCCATTACCACCGACATCTCTTTTAACTTCAATTCCAAGGTTTTCAAGATAATCAGCTATGTATTTCTTTGTATTTTCTTCTTGAAAAGAAAGTTCGGGATGCTGATGTAAATGTCTTCTAATTTCTATTAATTCATCCATGTATTGATTAACTTCAGTCGTTAATGTCATGAATATCATTCCTTTCCATAAACTTAAATGTTGTGAGTAAGAAGATGCGTACAGCGTTTATTAAGCCTTGCTCATCAATATCAAACTTTGGATGGTGATGAGGGAAATCGGCTTTGAAATGCTCGTTTCTCGTGCCTGTATAGAAAAATGCACCGGGAACACGCTGTTGATAATAAGAAAAATCTTCTCCACCTAGACTTGCTTCTAATTCTACGAGTTCTTCAACGCTATCAATTTCTTTAGTCGCTTCTAATATAAGATCAGTTTCACGCTCCGTGTTTATGACAGGAGGATACCCTTTACTATATTTTAAGTCATAAGTAACGTCGGTAGAAGTCGCAATGCCTTCTAATACTTTCTTAAATCCTTCTATGACACTATTTTGTGTATCTGAGTCGAAAGTTCTAATCGTTCCACCAATTTTGCATGTATCTGGTATGACATTATTCGTTTCTCCAGCATTAAACATTGTAATAGATAGAACGGCAGGAGAGAGTGCACTTGTTTTACGTGAAACAATGTATTGTAAATCGTTACACAATTGTATACCTGCAGCGAGTGGATCAATCAATTGATCTGGATGAGCAGCATGTCCACCTCTACCTTTCAAAGTAATCCAAAAATCATCTGGTATACCTGTTGTAGTACCGTATTTATAGCCAATTTTACCAACATCTAAATGACTAGATACATGTTGCCCGATAATCGCATCAACGCCTGTTAAACACCCGTCAGCAATCATTTGAATAGCACCACCAGGATCGACTTCTTCAGCATGTTGGTGAATAAAGACGACGCGACCATTAATTTCATCTTTATGTTCAGATAAAATTTTCGCAGTCATTAACAATACAGCCGTATGGGCATCGTGACCACAAGCGTGCATGACACCATCAACAGTTGATTTGTAAGGTACTTCTTTTTCATCTTGGATAGGTAATGCATCAAAATCAGCTCTAATCGCTAATGTAGGACCTTCTTTATCCTTGTTTAATGTACCTACAACACCACGTCCTCCGACGCCTTCACGAACGTCAATGCCTAATTCTCTTAAGTAATGTGCAATATAAGCAGGTGTCTTCACTTCTTCAAAAGATAATTCTGGATTCATATGTAAATATCTTCTGATTTCAATCATTTCATCATAATAGTCTTCAACTTTTTGTAATAAAATATTTTTCATTCTTATAGAACACCTTCTATCTCAAGTACTTGAATAAACATTTGTGTCGTCGTCTTCATCGCTTCTTCGTCTAAATCAAACATAGGGTGATGGTGTGGGGCAGTTGAGCCTTTATCTTCATTACCACTACCTGTTAGGAAGAAACAACCTGGACGATTAAGTAAGTAGTATGAGAAATCTTCACCTATCATCATAGGAGGGATGTCTTCATAAGTTAAATCTAAGCGCTCAGCAGCTTCTTTAACCACTTCATATTGTTCTTCGTGATTGACGACTGTAGGATAGCCTCTACGGTATTCAAAGTCATAAGTCGCGTTATTGGCTAAACAAATTCCTTTTAAGACACGTTCAAGCTCAGCCTCTATTGTGTCTTTAACTTCTGGTTTAAACGTTCTAACAGTACCCGCTAAAGTAGCCG
Source organism: Mammaliicoccus sp. L-M44 (assembly GCF_022386355.1). Lineage (NCBI taxonomy): Bacteria > Bacillati > Bacillota > Bacilli > Caryophanales > Staphylococcaceae > Mammaliicoccus > Mammaliicoccus sp. L-M44. The sequence continues at coordinate 40,043 of NZ_JAJNIU010000010.1, forward strand.
TATCACTAATAACATTAAATGCAGTACCCGCATCTACTTTCCCAACTGTAATCACACCTCGATCAATTGGGTCTATGTTTCGAGAAATGATTTTTTGGATGCTAGAAATGTATTCAGCTACGATTACAATCGGATCGATTGATGTATGAGGTTTAGCACCGTGACCACCTTTACCTTGAATGGTCACTTCAAAGTAGTCAGGTGATGCCATCATTTCATTAGGACGTGTCTTAATTGAAGATGTTTCATGACCACTCCAAAAATGGTTTCCATAAACTTTATCGACACCTTCTAATGCACCATCATCAACCATTGGATTAGCACCGCCAGGACTTAACTCTTCTGCATATTGAAAAATAAAAACAACATTCCCTTTAAGCAAATGTTGATGTTCATGCAGTATTTCACAGAATGTTAAGAGTGTAGCGGTATGACCATCATGACCACAAGCATGCATTACACCATCAACAGTCGATTTATAAGGTACGTCTTTTTCATCTTGAATAGGTAAAGCATCAAAGTCTGCACGAAATGCGATCGTTTGACCAGGTTCATTCCCTTTTAATTTAGCGACAATACCACGTTCCCCGACTGGCGCTTTAATCTCTAATTTATCTAGTTTCTTTAATTCAGATAAAATAAAATCATGAGTTTTTTCCTCATGATAGGATAGTTCAGGATTTTTATGCATATATCTTCTGATGTCTACAAGTCGATCGAATTTTTTATCTACTTCTTCTTTCCAATTAACCATTCATAAACCTTCTTTCAGTTCTTTAAAAATATAATATGATAATTGTAGCAAAATTTATAGAAAATTTAAACAATTCAATTTGAGATGATAACGCTTAATTCTTTGATTTTGATGTGTTATGATTGAGAAAAAGTGCTAAAGGAGAAGGTTTAAATGGTACAAACATTAGATTCATTCTTACAAACAAATTTAAATGAATTAAAAGACAATGGTCTATATAACGAGATTGATGTCGTTGAAGGTGCAAATGGTGCTGAGATTACAATTGGAGGTAAAAATTACATTAACTTATCTTCAAATAACTATCTTGGATTAGCAACAGATGAAGATTTAAAGAAAGCTGCTAAAGATGCGATAGATTCTCACGGTGTAGGTGCGGGGGCAGTACGTACAATTAATGGTACATTAGACTTGCATAGAGAACTTGAAGAAACTTTAGCTCAGTTCAAAGGTACTGAAAGTGCAATTGCATACCAATCAGGCTTTAACTGTAACATGGCTGCTATTTCAGCTGTTATGAATAAAAATGATGCAATCTTATCTGATGAATTAAACCATGCTTCAATTATTGATGGATGTCGTTTATCTAAAGCGAAAATTATTCGTGTTAATCACTCAGATATGGATGATTTAAGAGCGAAAGCTAAAGAAGCGGTTGAATCAGGTCAATATAATAAAGTTATGTACATTACAGATGGCGTATTCTCAATGGATGGAGACGTAGCAAAATTACCTGAAATTGTAGAAATTGCTGAAGAATTTGGTTTAATCACATATGTTGATGACGCGCATGGTTCTGGTGTAATGGGTAAAGGCGCAGGTACAGTTAAACATTTCGGACTTCAAGACAAAATTGATTTCCAAATCGGAACACTATCAAAAGCAATTGGAGTTGTAGGTGGTTATGTAGCTGGTACTAAAGATTTAATCGACTGGTTAAAAGTTGCTTCAAGACCATTCTTATTCTCAACTTCATTAGCACCTGGAGACACTAAAGCTATTACAGAATCAGTGAAAAAATTAATGGCTTCTACAGAATTACATGATAAATTATGGGATAACGCTAATTACTTAAAAGAAGGCTTAAAAGCAAAAGGCTTCGATATTGGTCATTCAGAAACACCAATTACACCTGTAATTATCGGTGAAGAGAAAAAAGCTCAAACATTTAGTAAGAGATTAATGGACGAAGGTGTATATGCGAAAGCAATCGTATTCCCAACAGTTCCAAGAGGTACTGGCCGTGTAAGAAATATGCCAACAGCTGCTCACACTAAAGAACAACTAGATCAAGCAATTGATATTTATGAAAAAATCGGTAAAGAATTAGGATTACTATAATTAATATTTCATCAAGCGCATGGGACAAATGTATACGTCCCATGCGCTTTTAATTTGATAGTTTGAGTTAGTAACAAAACTTAGTACTTTTGTAATTAAGGGGGCTGTTAGTAACAAAACTCCGTACTTTTGTAACTAAGGGTGCTGTTAGTAACAAAACTCTGAACTTTTGTAACGAAACGTACCGTAACTAACATTTTATTCTCAACTTATGTATTACAATACGATTGTTTTTTTGTATTAGGTAACTTAATTTATCATTCTTATGTACTTCTGAAGTATACAAAACGGTAAAAATATAGTAAAATATCATTGAAGAAAGCGCTTTTGTATTTCTTGAGCGCACAAATGAACATTTCAACAATACAGGAGGATTTAAAATGAAAAAGATAATAATCACTGGGGCGTTAGGACAAATAGGGACAGAATTAGTTATAAAGCTAAGAAATAAATATGGTAATGAAAATGTATTAGCGACTGATATTAGAGAACCAGAAAGTGACAGCGAAATTAACAATGGACCATTTGAAATTTTAGATGTTACAGATCAAGAAAGATTTCATGAATTAGTTGAAAACTTCAATGCAGATACTTTAATGCATATGGCAGCATTACTTTCAGCAACTGCTGAAAAGAATCCACTATTCGCTTGGAATTTAAATATGGGTGGATTAGTGAATGCACTTGAAATAGCACGTGAATTCGATATGCAATTCTTCACACCAAGTTCAATCGGTGCGTTTGGACCAAATACACCTAAAGATATGACACCACAAGTTACAATTCAAAGACCAACTTCAATGTATGGTGTAAACAAAGTAGCTGGGGAATTATTATGTGACTATTACTACACGAAATTTGGCGTAGATACGAGAAGTATGAGATTTCCTGGGTTAATCTCTTATGTTAAAGAACCAGGTGGCGGTACAACTGACTATGCAGTGGAAATTTATTTCAAAGCTATCAGAGAAGGAAGATACGACAGCTATATAGATAAAGGTACATTTATGGATATGATGTTCATGGATGATGCTATTGATGCAATCATTAAATTGATGGAAGCGGATAGTTCACGATTAATTAACCGTAATGCATATAATGTGAGCGCAATGAGTGTTGATCCTGAGACAATTAAAGCTGCTATCCAAAAACATATGCCTGATTTCGAATTAGGTTATGATGTGGATCCAGAAAGACAAGCAATTGCTGATAGCTGGCCAAATTCTATTGATTCAACTTGTGCGAAAGAAGAGTGGGATTTCTCACCAACTTATGATTTAGAAAAAATGACTTCATTAATGCTTAAAGCTATTGAAGAAAAAGATAATTTAGCTAAGCAGTAATTTTATTGTGTATATTTTTTAAATTTTCCAAAAATTCATTGAATAACACCTCTATGACTGATATACTTGATAACATTAATTATTAATTAGCCTAGGAGGAATCATTATGACAGAAACATTTTACGTAGAAAAGCGTGAACAGCTTAAAGAGAAACCGGATTTTTCAAATTTGGTCTTTGGCGAAATCTTTACTGATTATATGCTATCTATGTCATATAAACAGGGTGAAGGCTGGTCAGAGCCAAAAATAATTCCATATGGGCCGATTACGTTGTCACCAAGTGCACAAGGTCTTCATTATGGACAAACAGTGTTCGAAGGAATGAAAGCATATAAAGATGGTGATGAAGTTACGTTATTCAGACCTGACCAAAATTTCAAGCGAATTAATTTATCTTTAAAAAGACTTGAAATGCCTCAAATCGATGAAGAAAAAGTGTTGAACGGTTTAATTCAACTTATTGATTTAGAGCGCGATTGGATTCCAAGTGGAGAAGGTCAATCTTTATATGTTAGACCATTTGTATATGCAACTGAACCATACTTAGGTGTGCGTTCTTCTACGGACTATGAATTTTTAGTAATACTTTCTCCAGTAGGCGCTTATTACGGTGATGATCAAATGAAACCAACAAGTATATATGTTGAAGATGAATATGTACGTGCTGTAAGAGGTGGCGTTGGATTTGCTAAATGTGGTGGTAACTACGCAGCAAGTTTAATCGCGCAAACACGTGCTAATGAACTTGGATTTGATCAAGTATTATGGTTAGACGGCGTTGAACAAAAATACATCGAAGAAGTCGGAAGTATGAATATATTCTTCGTCATCGATGGTAAAGTTGTAACACCTGAGTTGAATGGTAGTATTTTACCAGGTATTACACGTAAAACAGTTCTCGAACTTGCTCAAGAGTTAGGTTATGAAACTGAAGAGAAACGATTATCTATTGATGATATTATAAATGCTCATCATGACGGTCGTTTAACAGAAATTTTTGGAACAGGAACTGCAGCAGTTATTTCTCCAGTAGGATTCCTAAAATACGAAGAAGCTGAAATTACAATTAATAATAATGAAATCGGTCCGGTTACTCAAACGTTATTTGATGAATATACAGCAATCCAAACAGGTAAGAAAGAAGATAAACATGGTTGGAGAGTTGTTGTAGGACAAGAAAGCCACATTGAAATTGTGTAAATAAATTCAATAATAAGAAGAGAGTCTGAGACAGTATCTGTAGCAGGCTCTTTTTTAAAGGAGTAAAGTGATGATTAAATGGTTATTATTTGATAAAGATGGGACATTGCTTAAGTTTGATGAAACATGGTCTGAAATATCACTTGTGATGATTGATCGCTTTGTAGAGAAATATCATATAGAGCAAAAACAATCATTACAAGAAGCGTTAGGATATGTAGATGGACAATTTCTATCAAGTGGTATATTAGCATCTGGAACGTTAGCTGATATCGTACGTGTGTTTACACAATTTGCAGAGAATGCTGATCCAAAAGAAATTGAAGACTGGACAGTACAATTAAGCAAAGATTTAATCGCAGAGTACGAACCAGAAACGATCGTTATAGAAGGAATGGTAGAAACATTAACAGCATTTAAAGAGAAGTCATACCAAATCGCAATTATAACAAGTGATGATATCGACGGGACAAATCGATTTATTCAAGATGCAGGTGTAGGTCATTTAATAGATGAAAAAATAACAGCATCTATTAACGGTTATCAAAAGCCAAATCCAAAAATGGTAGAAGCATTTTATGAAAAATGGAAAGCATCACCAGATGAAATTGTGATTATAGGCGATACACCAACAGATATACAAATGGGTAAGAATGCACACTTCAAGAAAGTTATTGGCGTTCTGAGCGGTACGGGTAATAAAGAAGATTTATCAGAAGCAGACTTTATTTATCAAGATATTAATGAATTTTACGCACAAGAAGCGGAATGGAGTAAATAAAATAAAAGGCCATAAATATGCTAATAACAGCATGTTTATGGCCTTTTTATTATTTCACGCGTGTATCGATTGAACGGTGTGTTTCAATGACATGCGCAATTTTATCTATAATATGGTTAATGGAATCTGGATCTTCGTATAAGTCATAGTCGTTAATATTTACACGTACAACTGGACATTCTGTAAAGTTATTAATCCAATTATCGTAACGTGAGAATAATTTTTTCCAGTATGCTTCATCTGTTTCAATTTCCATTTGACGTCCACGTCTTTGGATACGTTGGATAACATCATTATAGTCACATTCTAAATAGATTAATGCATCAGGTTTAGGGAAGTAAGGTGTCATAACCATTGCTTCAAATAATTCTCTATACGTCGCATAATCTTCTTCCGTCATTGTGCCTTGTTCTTCGTGCATTTTAGCAAATATATCAACGTCTTCATATATTGAACGGTCTTGGATAAATCCGCCACCATATTCGAACATTCTCTTTTGTTCTTTAAAGCGTTCTGCTAAAAAGTAAATTTGTAGATGGAAACTCCAACGTTCGAAGTCGTGATAAAATTTTTCTAAATAAGGGTTGTTATCGACTTTTTCAAAAGAAGTCTTGAAGTTTAGTCGTTCGCTAAGTGCTTGTGTTAAAGATGATTTTCCAACACCAACAGTACCAGCAATTGTGATGATAGCATCATTTGGTATGACTTTATTTGTCATGTATAATCTCTCCAATCAAAGGTTGTAATAAGTTTAAGACTTGTTGATAATCTGCGGTGTTATTCACGAAATCTAAATGAGAAGTATCGATTTGAATGGCATCAATTTCATTTTTTACTTCTTCATAAAATTGATTATAGTCACGTTTAAGTTGAGCTAAATAATCATTTTCAATTTGAGTTTCGTATGATCTATTTCGATGGGCAATTCGTTGTTGAAGTACTTCGAGGGATGCATCGAGAAAGATAATTTGGTCAGGCATGCGAATATCTTCAGTTAAGATATCATAAATTCTACTAAATTTATCAAATTCAGTTTCATTTAATGTGTTTTTAGCGAAAATCTTATTTTTAAAGATATGATAGTCGCTCACAATACCGTTAATATTTTCTAAATCGGTTAACTGTTTGTAACGATGACACAAGAAGAACATTTCGGTTTGAAAGCTCCACTTAGAAATATCGTCATAAAAATCACTTAAGTATGGATTCTCATCAACAATTTCAAATTCTTCAGTGTAATGGAGCGCTTCAGCAAGCTTTTTCGTTAAAGAGCTTTTCCCGACGCCGATAGGTCCTTCAATTGCGATAAAGGTTTTTTTCATATATATCTCTCCAGATGTTAAAATAGACATACCTATTCTATCACAAATTAAACGGAGTGAAATGTGACGTGCATGAAAAATATATGAAACTTGCAATTGAAGAAGCAAAAAAAGCTTGGGCTATGGATGAAGTACCGATTGGCGCAATAATTGTTTATAAAAATGAAGTAATTGGCAGAGGGCATAATTTAAGAGAACATGATCAAAGTCCTGTAGCGCATGCTGAGATGATTGCGATACAAGAAGCGGCCAAGCATCTTAATTCATGGCGTCTTGAAGAGACAACATTATATGCCACGTTAGAGCCTTGTGTGATGTGTTCAGGCGCTATTGTTATGAGTAGAATTCCTCATGTCGTTTACGGCGCGACAGATTTAAAAGGCGGTTGTAGTGGTAGCTTAATGAATTTAATTGAAGATACACGCTTCAATCATCGTTCTACAGTTGAAAGAGGGATACTCGAACAAGAATGTGGTGACATGTTACGAACATTTTTTAAGGAAAAAAGGATTTTAAAAAAACAAATTAAGCAGAATAATACAGATTCATAGAGATTATTACTGTTATTTGTTAAAATTTATGTTGAATATAAAGAAAAGAGGTTACTTTCATGATTAAGTTAATCGCAACAGATATGGATGGTACTTTATTAAACGCTGCACATGAAGTTTCTAATGAAAATTATGAAGCAATAAAGTATGCACAATCTAAAGGGATAACTGTCGTTATAGCTACGGGTAGAGCATTTTATGAAGCAAACAGTCCAATTGAAAAAACAGATTTAACATTACCATATATTTGTTTGAATGGTGCAGAAGTAAGGGATGAAGAATTCAACATCGTTCATACATCTAAATTAACACGTCCATTAATCAACAAAATCACAGGCGTCTTAAATAAAGAAGATATTTATTATCAAGTATATACAAACTTTGGTATATATACAGAAGACCCAGAAAAAGATTTAGAAATCTACGTTGATATCGCTGAAAAAGCTGGTCAAAAAGCAGATGTTAAAAAAATTCGTGCCAACATTCAAAGTAGAATTGACAACGGTACTTTAAAAACGGTTGATAGCTACGATGAAATCAAAAATAGACCAGGCGAAATCATTTTGAAAATATTAGCATTCGCGAGTGACTTATCTAAAATTGATAGAGCCAAAGCTGAAATTTCAGAATCAAAAAGCTTAGCTGTATCTTCATCATCAAGAGGGAATATCGAAATTACGCATTCAGATGCTCAAAAAGGTATTGCTTTAGAAGAAATCGCAAATCAATTAAACATCCCAATGTCAGATGTAATGGCAATTGGTGATAATTTAAATGACGTTTCTATGTTAGAAAAAGCAGGCTATGCAGTTGCCATGGAAAATGGTGCACCCGAAGTTAAAGAGATAGCAGATTATGTTACAGACACTAATGAACACAGTGGTGTAGGTAAAGCGATTATACATGCACTCAAAGATTATGACCGCTAAAACATCGTCCAAAAGAATGATTTTTCTATAAATTTAAATTCATAGTTTTTTTGTATGTTATAATGGTCCGTAATGATAATCATTAAAATTTTGAGGTGACAACATTGAAAGTATTACTTATTGTAGGTAGCGCAAAACAATATTCACATACACATGCATTAGCACAATTTGTTCGAGGTAATTTAGAAGAACAAGGTGCAGAAGTAACATTGGTTGATTTATATGATAAACCAATACCGTTTTTAGATGTATCAGGCAAGCATTTAAATGACGAACGCGTTAAAGATAATGTAAATGAATTACGTGAGAAAGCTGAAGAAGCCGATGCAATAATTATCGGTACACCAAATTATCACGGTTCATATTCAGGTATACTGAAAAATGCATTAGATCATTTAACGATGGATCAATTTAAAATGAAACCTGTTGGCTTAATATGTAACAGTGGTGGTATGCGCAGTACAGAACCATTATCACATTTACGTATTATTATGAGAAACTTATTAGGTATTGCAGTACCAGTTCAAATCTCAACACAAGATGCAGATTATGGTAAAACAGAAGACGGCACATATTATGTAGATGTAGATGATATTAAATTACGCGTTAAATTATTTACAGAACAAATCACAAAATTAATACAAAATAACCCATGGATTGAAACAGAAGAAGTAAATTCATAATAAGAGGAGAGCAACAGCTTAGGCTGTTGCTCTTTTCTTTATAGAGAATGGTGGAAATGTCGGGATGGGAGTGGGAAATATGGACCGATACGAAAAATTAACGGTCCACAACCCCAAAAAAAGGACCGACTTTATACGTCGGTCCGTTCTCTATTTAAATTACTTAGTATATTTTAATCTTGCGAATGCGTCGTGTTGATGTATAGATTCTTCGTTTCGGCATTCGATTTCGAATCCTTGAATCCATTCTAATTCTACTAAATCAGCTGCTACTAATCTAATTAAATCTTCTACAAATCTTGGATTCTCATATGCTCTTTCTGTTACAGCTTTTTCGTCAGTTCGTTTCAAGATTGGATATAGCATTGAACTTGCGTTAGCCTCCATACCGTCTAATACAATATCTTTGTAGTTATCTGGTAGGCTTACTTCTGGATCTAAATCAATTAGGACTGTGATGATACCACGCTGATTATGAGCAGAGTATTCACTAATTTCTTTAGAACATGGGCATAACGTTGTTACAGGTACTTCTATACCTAAAGATTTCTTTATTATTTTATCTTCTGAAACGGATAAGATATATCTAATATCTGCATGACCGACTGCCTTTTGGTTTGTAACTGGGCTAAAGCGGTTAAAGAACCATTTTGCTGTTACATTTACTGATGCAGTATTTTGAATCATTGCAGTTTGTAGTGTATTTAATAATGTTGTTAGATGATCGAAATCTAGTTTTACACCGTTATCATAATGTTTTTCAACACTTTCGATAATACGGCTCATATTAATACCTTTTTCGTCTTGATTTAAACTAGTTGAAAATTCGAAGTTTCCAACTGTTTGAAAATCATCAATTCTTACAGGGTAAATTAAGTTCTTGATACCAACATGTTCAATTTCGAACAGGAAATCTTTCTTAGAGCTTTGTAAATCAGGCATCTTTTCTTTTTCAGTTGGTTTCGTACCTTTAATAGGGTCAACTGAACCGAAATATTTCCAGCGCGCTTCACGTGTTGATAAATCTAATTGTGTCATTCACATTGCCTCCACTATCTATTCAATATGATATGTCCAGAAATGTTCTGTCTTCATCCACATATCTTTAGCTGCTTCACCTTCTTGAGTATTTGAAGCAAGGTTTTGTAACATTGGACCTGTTTGAGACGCATGAGCTTGAAGGACCTTCATCTTGCGTTCTTCATATCCAGTAATATCTATATTAATATCCGGTTCTCCTAAATCGCTGTATGTGTCATTACTAAATGCCACAAGGTGTAATTTAGGTCTTGCTGATGCTTCCATACGACTGACTGTTCTTACAACTGATTCTGCAGTTGCTTCATGGTCAGGGTGAACGGAATAACCAGGATAGAATGAAATAATCAATGATGGGTTAAGTTCATCTATTAATGATTTTACCATATTATCTAATTCATCTTTAGGTTCAAATTCGATTGTTTTATCTCTATAGCCCATTTTTCTTAAATCTGTGATACCGATCGCTTCAGCTGCTGCATCTAATTCACGTTCTCTTATAAATGGTAAAGATTCACGTGTAGCAAAAGGTGGGTTACCTAGGTTACGGCCCATCTGTCCTAACGTTAAACATGCGTAAGTTACTGGTGTACCATTGTCCACGAACTTACTTAATGTACCAGATGTTCCAAATGCTTCGTCGTCTGGATGTGGAAAAATAACTAATACTTGTCTTTCGTCATTCATTGTATTCACCTCTTAATCCTTGAAAGGATTGCTACTAATTTCTAAAGTTGCAGCAAGTTGTCCTTCATAATTTAGTCCCGCTATTAATAGTTCGTTATTTTCAGTTACTTCATAATGTGTTAATCCTTGAACATAAACCCAACCATTGTTGTCTAATTTTAAACCAACACGATAAGGTTCTTTATTACCGCCCGTTAAATGTGCGTGTGTAAAAGTAACTTGAATATTTCTTAAAAATGTACCAGCATTAAATACTTTGCTATCAAAATGGTTTGCATAAGCACCATTTGTTGTTTCTACATGGAGATAAACTGGCTTATTTTCATATTCCGATATTAGTGATTGTACTTGATCTACTTGAATTAATTCCATGCCTTTCACTCCTCATAGTATATACTTTACTATTCTACTAAATTCTTGAGTAAATTTATATACATTCTGCTCACAAGTTATGATTTATTGTCTTGAAGTATGACATCTCTCGTATGCTGATAAAGATTCATATTATCTTGGCGCTCTAACAACATATAACTGACCACATCAATCAAGAAATGTGCTGAAATTTGTGTATTAATGAATTGTCTATCGTTCACTCTCGTTTGATCAATCGTCATGATGACAATGTCAGAATAAGCAGTCAGCTCACTGCCAGCATAGTTTGTAATCGCAATAACAGTTGCCCCTTGAGATTTCGCAATTTTCGCAGCATTAATCAGTTCTTCTGTCTTGCCACTATTAGAAAAAGCAATTAACGCATCATTTCTATTTAATAGCGAAGCGCCAATTTTCATTTGATGCGCATCAGTTACAGAACTTCCAGCTATGCCCATTCTCATCGTTCGATAATAGAATTCAGTTGCCGTTAAACCAGAACTTCCTAAACCTGCAAAAAGCGTTTGTCGGCTATTGGTCAATATATCAATCAGTTGATTAATTTTATCATTAGATATAAATTCTCCTGTTTGTTGTATAAGCGTTTGATGATATTCGTGGATTCTTTTAATGAGTGGAACGTTTTGAATATCTGTCTTCTCATAAGTTTGTTGAATATTGAACTTCATATCTTGAAAATGTTGATAGTTCAATTTATGACTAAATCTTGTAATGCTAGAAGTTGATACACCAATTGCATAAGCTAAAGAAGTAATTGTTGAAAAATGATCGCCAACTGGATGATCGAGTATAAATCTAGCAATCTTTTCATCGGACTTTGTGAAAAGGTATGAAAATTGTTGAATACGATTTTCAAAATTCATGAAGGACACCTCAATTTATAGAATAAATAACATTATAATTGAAAATATTTTTCAAAACAATTAATAAAGTTGACTGTAATTTTCGTGGTGTTATATTTAGGATAAATAGGGAGGTAGGTGTTCGAATGAGTAAAATTTTTGATAAAGCACAGCAATTCGGGAAATCATTTATGTTACCCATAGCAATTTTACCTGCAGCAGGGTTGTTATTAGGTATAGGTGGTGCTTTAAGTAATCCAAACACAATTAAAGCATATCCGATTTTAGACGTAGATTTATTACAGTATATATTTATTTTGATGTCATCAGCGGGGAATATCGTTTTTGCGAATTTACCAGTATTATTCGCAATCGGGGTTGCGATAGGCTTAGCAAGAAGTGATAAAGGTACAGCAGGTTTAGCAGCAATGTTAGGATTCTTAATTATGAATGCGACGATGAACGCATTATTAACGATTACGGATAATGTTGCAGCACCAGAAGCATTAGCTAAAGCAGGACAAGGTATGGTACTAGGTATTCAAACTGTCGAAACAGGTGTGTTCGGTGGGATTATCGTCGGTATTATGACTGCCATGCTACACAATAAATATAACAAAATCACATTGCCACCGTTCTTAGGGTTCTTTGGTGGATCGAGATTTGTACCGATTGTAACGTCAATTGCGTCAATCGTACTAGGTGTTATTTTGTTCTTTGTTTGGCCAACGATTCAAGGTTGGATATTTAATGCGGGTGGTCTTGTTAATAAAACAGGTGTCATCGGGACGTTTATTTATGGATTTATATTACGTATGCTTGGGCCATTTGGCTTACATCATATATTCTACTTACCATTCTGGCAAACTGCACTTGGTGGTACGATGGAAATCAACGGGAAAATCATACAAGGGACTCAAAATATCTTCTTCGCACAATTAGGAGATGCAGATTTAACACATTATTATTCAGGTATTTCAAGATACATGTCTGGTCGCTTTATAACAATGATGTTCGGATTGCTTGGTGCAGCTTTAGCAATTTACCACACAGCTAAACCAGAGAAGAAAAAAGTAGTAGGTGGCTTAATGCTTTCTGCAGCATTAACATCATTCTTAACAGGTATTACAGAACCACTTGAATTTAGTTTCTTATTCATTGCTCCAGTATTATATGTTATCCATGCAATATTTGATGGTTTAGCATTTATGATGGCTGACATATTTAACATCACTGTCGGTCAAACCTTTAGTGGCGGATTCATTGATTATATCCTCTTCGGTGTGTTACAAGGGAATAGTAAGACGAACTATTTATTAGTCATTCCGATCGGTATAGTTTGGTTCTTCTTATACTATGTGACTTTTAGATTTTTAATTACGAAATTTAACTTTAAGACACCAGGACGTGAAGATAGTGAAGCGGTTCAAACTGTTGAAGCAAGTGAACGTGCCGAAACAATCATTAAAGGTTTAGGTGGAAAAGAAAACATAGATACAGTCGATTGTTGCGCAACAAGATTACGTGTAACGATTAATGATGAGCATTTGTTCAACGAAGATCTCATTAAGACGACAGAATCAAGAGGTATCGTCAAAAAAGGAACGGGTATTCAAATTATTTATGGTCCACATGTTACGACTATAAAAAATGAAGTAGAAGAAGCGTTAGAAAATCAATAAGGAGTGTTTTTATAAATGTTACCACAAGGATTAATCGTGTCATGTCAGGCTTTACCGGATGAACCATTACATTCATCTTTTATTATGAGTAAGATGGCGTTAGCTGCATCTCAAGCAGGTGCTAAAGGTATTAGAGCGAATACGAAAGAAGATATTATCGCTATTAAAGAAGAAGTTGATTTACCGGTAATCGGAATAGTAAAACGTGATTATGAAGGTTCAAAAGTATTTATCACAGCAACTTCAAAAGAAGTCGATGAATTAATTGAAAGTGGTTGTGAAGTTATTGCTTTAGATGCAACTAAACAAGAAAGACCTAAAGAGTCACTTGAAGAACTTGTTTCATATATTAGAGAGCATGCACCAAATGTTGAAATTATGGCAGATGTCTCTGATTTAGAAGAAGCTATTCAGGCTGATAAATTAGGATTCGACTATGTTGGTACAACTTTAAGAGGTTATACAGAATATACAAAAGGTCATGTATTATACGAAAATGATTTTCAATTTTTAAAAGATGTATTAGATAATGTTAACGCAAAAGTAATCGCAGAAGGAAATGTTATTACACCTGAAATGTTTAAACGCGTAACAGATTTAGGTGTACATTGTACAGTCGTTGGCGGCGCTATTACGAGACCTTTAGAAATAGCGAAAAGATTTATAAAAGAAATAGAGGGATAATTATGCAAATCATGAATTTAGGATCTAAAGAGGAAGCATGCCATTATGTTGCGAATGAGTTATTAAAGCAAATTATTTCAAATAAAAAAAGTGTGCTTGGATTAGCAACTGGTGGAACGATGGTTCGTGTATACGAACAACTTGTGAACTTGATTAGAATTAATGAAATTGATTTGAGTGAAATCACGACATTTAATTTAGATGAGTATATTGGCATCGATTATGATCATCCAGAAAGTTACTACACATATATGCATGACGTACTCTTTAATCATTTACCATCTTGGAACGAATCGCGTATACATTTACCAAACGGTTCAGCAGAGGATTTAGATGCAGAAACGAAACGTTATGAAGCATTATTAGATCAAGAAGGACCAATAGATGTTCAAATTCTTGGTATTGGAGAAAATGGACATATAGGTTTCAATGAACCAGGCACTTCATTTGATAGTGTGACAAGTATTGTTGATTTAACAGAGTCTACAATAGAAGCGAATAGTAGATATTTTGAAACAATTGAAGAAGTACCAGAACAAGCTATTTCTATGGGTATTCAATCTATTATGAAAGCTAAACGTATAATTCTATTAGCTTATGGACCGAAGAAAGCAGAAGCGATTAAACGATTATTAACAGGTGACATAACAACAGACTTACCAGCATCTGTTTTGTATAATCATCCTAATGTAGAAGTTATACTAGATAATAATGCGTATTTAAGGGAAGAAGACGACATTTAGAGTAATAAGTCATAGTAAAAATTCACTTGAATGATGATACTCTTTAAAGTACAATTACAACTGAGATTAGCCTCAAGAAATGGCGGGTGGAATTATTGGAAACAATGCGCATTTCATTTAACGATGAAGCGGTTTTAGATTATTGTAATATAATGGGATATCAGTACTATGAAGAAGTGCCAGTTCAATACTTATTAAGCGTACTTCGAGAGTTTAATAGTTTTAAGCCATTTATGAGAAATGATACAAAACTTAAACAAATTAAAAGTGAGTTTGAACAGACAGAACGTATCATGACATTAGAAAATTACATCGCAGAATTAGAATGTTTAAATGAAACTAAAGAGGGAGATAATGCATTTTATCAATATCAAATGACATTATTTAAGAACCGCAAAGAAGTGGCAAAAGTCACAGCGGAATTTAGTATCATGCAATCATAATAAAGAGCTGTACGCATGTGCGTATCGTAATGAATGGAGCCGAGACAAGAAACGTTGTCTCGGCTTTTGCTTATATTTGGGGATTGGTTGTGAGAATTTCATGTGATGAGCTTGTTGTTATGAGCAGTTTTGGCTACGCAATCGTGATGATAAGTAAAATAGGCGACTAGCCAACATAAATAAAACCTCACTACTCATAATAGTGAGGGGATTGGTGCATATATGCACGAACTCTTGTTAAAAAGAGTAACATCATATTGAAGAAAAATACAAAATAATGAGATAAATTAAATGTGCATTGTTCATTATTAAATATATAAAAATCAGTAAAACCACAATCAATTTTTATTATATTTTTCATAATAATCCCTCCGAGATATTATTGATGTTTTATTTATAATTATAATTATTTTAGTCAATATTATAATTATATTTACACTATTTTAATATTAAAATAGTTTACAAATATATGAAATTGTGTGAAGATTGTGTTAATAATAACTATTTGTGCCAAATTTTATTTGTTAGAGAGGAAAAATGATGGTCTTACTAAAAGTTGAAAATCTTAGTAAAAGTATAGATAATAAAAAAATTTTAGATAATTTGAATTTTGAAATTAATGAAGGTGAAATTGTAGGGTTTATAGGTGAAAATGGAGCTGGCAAATCTACAACATTTAAAACTTTGTTAAACCTTATTTCAAAAGATGAAGGATTAGTTTTGTTTTTTAACGAAGATTTAGATTTAAATATAAATTTAAAGAATAAAATAGGAACAGTCTTTGATGCTATTAATTTACCATCAGACTTGACTGCTAAACAACTAAATAATGTCTTTCAAGAAATATTCAGTGAATGGAATCAAAATGAGTATTTTGATTTACTTAAAGAATTTGATTTACCTTTAAATAAAAAAGTATCCACTTTATCACGGGGAATGTCTATGAAGCTCTCAGTTTCAATCTCAATGGCTCATAATGCCAAAGTTTTACTATTAGATGAAGCAACAGGAGGTTTAGATCCTGTCTCAAGAAATAAGCTTCTTGAAAAATTACAAGTCTATAATGAAATAAACAATGGAGCTATTTTGTTATCTTCTCATATACTAGGGGATGTTCAAAAGATAGCAACACACTTAATTATTTTAAAAAAAGGTAAAATAATTTTGAAAGATAGTAAAGAGAATATTATGCAAAATTATGCAGTTGTAGAGGTCGAAGATTCAAATATTGTTGAGAAAAATATAATTATTTATCAAACCACTTTACATAACAATAAGAAAAAAATACTAATTTCAGATAGATCTAATATACCTAAAAACATAGAGTATAAAGCCATTGATTTAGAGGAAATGGTTTTATTACTAACAGGGGGGGAGTAAAATGAAAGGTTTATTACTTACAAACTACTACTTAGTACATAGAAGTGTCTTGTCTTATATATTTATCGCTAGTTTAGTTGCTTTTGTATTACTTTGGTTCTCATCAGAAAAATCATTACCAATAGCTATAATGATTATTTTATTATTAACTTCATTACCTTCTTTAGAAATAATAAAGAAAGAAAATAGTTCTGGATATGATAGATATGTTTTAACTCTACCTGTCAGTAAAAAAAATATAGTAACTAGTCATTATATTTTTTATTTTGTTAATTCCAGTATAGGAGTTATTGTATCATTTTTTATATTTTTTGTTTACGACAATTTTTTTGTAAAAGAGGAAAATTTAAAATTTTTAGATTCTGCAAGTTTAGGGATATTTATTGTACTATTTGGAGGTAGTTTAGTATTCCCACTTTTGTACTTATTAGGTCCAGAAAAATCAGATGCTATTGTTATCGGCGGAGGTATGATCGGGCTATTATTTGTTTTTATTATTCAAGAATTAATTAAACAATTTCAAAAAATATTCCCATTAATACTTAAAGATACACACTTTATAATACCTATGATTTATATATTTTTAGGAATAATTATATATTTAGTATCGTACTATGTATCTAGAATTATATATTTAAAAAAAGAGTTTTAGAAAGGTGATTGTTATGAAGGATAATACTTTATATAATTTTATTTAAAACCAGGTATAGATTTTTTGAAAAAATGATATGTACGTTATTCTGAATCTGAAAACTCGAAATTCTAAAAGGAACTATCATTTTTACTTAGCTGAAGATAAAAATGGTCAATATTTTGATCATGGAGATGATATATTACTTTTATCTTAAAATGTTAATGCGTGGTATAAAATCGAATAAATTGCTATTAATAAACTCTAGATTTATTAATATTCATACCAATATCTGAAAAGATAAAATCATTTTTCTTTTTTGTTTTAGTATTCATTATTTATACACTTATAGTTTGGTGTTTTTAGAAGCAGTTTTGGTTGAAGGTGCAAATAGTGAGTGCCATGTTTACAGTTGTTACGAGTTTTGTAACTAAGGCGGTCCATAGTAACATTTCGGCCGAGTTTTGTAATTAACGCCCCCGTTATGAACAAGTTTGGTCAGAAGTGTTCACAACGCTCGCTGTATCCTCCCGATACCTCCATAACTAACACCAATCCAGCATCCCCACAAAAAAATGCCAACAAAGTCTAAGACCTTGTCGACATTATGAAGCTGTACGCACATGCGTACAGCTTTTTATTATACTTCTTCAGTATATACTTCTATTTTTTCGATACGGTTTGAAGCGCCGTGATCTACTGGACCTACGAAGTCGTTCATTTTCCAACCGTTTTTAATAGCTGATGCTACGAATGCTTTTGCATGTATGATTGCATCTTCTGGTGATTCGCCGTTTGCTAAGTTAGCTGTTGTTGCTGCTGCGAATGTACAACCTGCACCGTGGTTATAACTTGATTGGAATTTATCTGTTGATAATAGGACATGCTTTTGTCCGTCATAATATAAGTCATAAGCTTTATCTGATTCTAAAGCTTTTCCACCTTTAATGACAACATATTGTGCACCAAGTTCGTGGATTTTTTCTGCTGCTTTTTTCATATCATCAATTGAAGTTAGTTTACCTAAACCTGATAGTTGACCTGCTTCAAATAAATTTGGTGTAACGACTGTTGCTTTTGGTAATAGTTCTTTAATCATTGCATCAGTATTTCCCGGGTTAAGTACTTCGTCTTCACCTTTACATACCATTACAGGGTCAACTACGAAAATTTCAGCGTCTGCTTCGTCATATGTTTGACGTGCACGTTTAATAATTTCTTCAGAACCAAGCATACCTGTTTTAATTGCATCTGGTCCGATTGAAATAGCTGTGTTTAATTGTTTATCTAGTAAATCAAGAGGTAATGGTGTTACGTCGTGTGACCATGTTTGTGGGTCCATTGTAACGACTGCTGTTAATGCAACCATTCCATATGTGTCATGCTCTTGGAATGTCTTTAAATCTGCTTGCATTCCAGCTCCAGCACTTGTGTCTGATCCTGCTATTGTTAAGACTTTTTTTAATGCCATTGATGATTCCTCCCAATAATTCATATATTTTATCATATCACGTTTTTTAATTGTAAAAAATAGTTATGACCTTTTCTTGAGTGCTATGTTATCATTTTTATTGAGGTGAATAATATGGATTGGCAACAAATATTTCATAAAATAAAATCTGAACATGATTTTTCTGAAATGGAGTCATTTTTAGAAGAAGCATATAAAAGTAAGACGATTTATCCTGATAGAGAAAATATTTATCAAGCATTTGATTTAACACCTTTAGATCATGTGAAAGTGGTTATTCTCGGGCAAGATCCTTATCATGGTCCGAATCAAGCGCATGGCTTAGCTTTTTCAGTACAACCAGACGCAAAATTCCCACCTTCATTAAGAAATATTTATAAAGAATTAGAAGACGATATAGGTTGTAAGAGAACGACACCTCACTTGCAAGATTGGGCTAATGAAGGTGTATTACTTTTAAACACCGTCTTAACAGTAGAAGCACATCAAGCACATTCACATAAAAATATTGGCTGGGAAATATTCACGGATGAAATTATTAAACATGTTTCCAGTGAATTAGAAGATGTTGTGTTTATACTTTGGGGTAAACCTGCACAATCTAAGATCAAGCTTATTGATACAGAACGCCATCATATTATACAATCTGTACATCCAAGTCCATTATCGGCTTATAGAGGATTCTTTGGGTCTAAATCATTTAGTAAGACGAATGAATATCTTATTGAGAGTGGTAAAGAACCCATTAATTGGTGTGGAGGTGACATTTAATGATAAGTAGATCACAATTAATTGCTGCAATAGAAGAAGAACTTGTCGCTGCTGACAATGCTTCAACAAATGAAGTCTTTAATCGTCACATGCATGCCATTCATACGTTAAGTGGATTGGTAGATAAAGAAGACGATTTAACGCACGATATTAAAGTAGAACAAAATATTTCTTCAACACCTAAACCAACACCAAAAGCAAAACCACAAATTTCAGATGAAGAAATTAGAAAAATGGGTGGTAAAGTGAGTAACGCACCATCTGTAAATAAAACAGACAATCAATTAACAACAGATGATGGTATAGGTAACGGAGATTCAATATTTGATTTTTAAATAAGAAAGGGAGATAACAAATGAAATTATTTATTATAATAGGTGCAATTAATGCAATGATCGCTGTAGCAGCAGGTGCATTTGGCGCACATGGTTTAGAAAATAAATTATCGACTAAATACTTAGATATATGGGGTAAAGCAACAACATACCAAATGTATCATGCACTCGGTTTAATTTTAATTGGTATTATTTCGGGCACAACATCTATCAGTTTAAACGTAGCTGGATGGTTGATGACATTTGGCATAGTATTCTTTAGTGGTTCATTATATGTACTTGCTGTAACTCAAATTAAAATACTTGGCGCTATTACACCAATTGGCGGCGTGTTATTTATAGCAAGTTGGTTATTACTCGTAATTGCTGTTTGGAAAATTTAATTAAAGGTTAATTACGTTTCACGAAAATTAAAAATAAGGGTGGAACATGTATGGCTAGGAAAAAGAAAGATTTATCAAGAGGAAATTTAGATCAGAACTTATCAGAAAAATTTGTATGGGCCATTGCTTACGGCTCAAGTATAGGTTGGGGTGCATTTATCCTACCAGGTGACTGGATTAGTCAGGCTGGTCCATTAGGCGCTTCAATCGGTATATTTATCGGGGCATTATTGATGATTGTTATTGCCGTTAGTTACGGTGCATTAGTTGAAAAGTTCCCAGTATCAGGTGGTGCTTTTGCATTCGGATACTTAGGATTCGGTAAATATGTATCATTCTTCTCATCATGGTTTTTAACTTTTGGATATATTTGTATCGTTGCTTTAAATGCCTCAGCATTTAGTTTGCTTTTTAAATTTATTATGCCGGGATTTTTAGAACAAGGTAAATTATATACAGTAGCAGGTTGGGATGTGTACATAACTGAAATTATACTATCTTCACTTATATTGTTAATATTTGCTTGGATAAGTATAAAAGGTTCTAGTTTTTCAGGAAGTCTGCAATATATATTCTGTGTGATATTAGCAGTTGTTGTCATACTTTTATTTGCAGGATCATTTTTCACGCATGATTTTTCATTCTCAAATCTTAAGCCTGTTGTCAATAATGACATGGGTTGGCTTGCCTCAATTGTTGTAATTCTGGCAGTTGCACCATGGGCATATGTAGGCTTTGATAATATTCCGCAAACGGCAGAAGAATTTAACTTTTCACCAAGTAAGACGTTCAAGTTAATCGTATTTAGTTTGATCGCATCAGCGCTTACTTATGTGATGATGATACTTTTAACAAGTTGGTTGTTTAAAGATGCATCATCTGTAGGTGGAGATTTATGGGTGACAGGTTCAGTCGTTCAAGAAGCCTTCTCGTTTGTTGGTTTAGCCGTATTAATCGTCGCAATATTGATGGGGATATTCACAGGATTGAACGGATTCTTTATGAGTTCAAGTAGATTGTTATTCTCTATGGGTAGAGCATCTGTTATGCCAAGCGTCTTTAAAAAGTTACACCCAAAATATAATACACCGTATATTAGTATTATATTTATTTTAGTATTGGCACTCGCTGCACCATGGTTAGGTAGAACAGCATTAACATGGATTGTAGATATGTCATCAACAGGTGTTTCAATCGCTTATTTCATAACATGTTTATCAGCATTCAAACTATTTTCATACGATAAACGAAGCATGATGTATCATCCAAAATACAAAACATTTGCGATTATCGGTGCAATTATCGCTGGTATATTCTTAGGCTTATTACTTGTCCCAGGATCACCAGCAAGTTTATCATTACCTTCTTATATCGCTTTGTTCATTTGGTTAGTGCTTGGTATTGTATTCTTTATGATAAGATACCCATCACTTAAGAAAATGACGAACGATGAACTAAACTATTTAGTATTAGATAAGACACAAGAAGAAATGATAGACTTAGAAGCCAAAACAGAAGTGAAAAAATAAATAAATAGTAAACCAAACTAGCGAGAGACGCTAGTCTGGTTTTTTAGTTGTTGTTATTTTGCAATTAAAGAAATTTGTATAATAATCTTTTTGTGAATTTATTTTATTTCGTATTTATAGAAGGTGGCATTCTTTACTCAAGATAAGTATAATGTTCATCAGTGTTTGAAAACGATTTCTATATAAAAATATAAGGTTTTAGGGGGAACGATGATGTTACAGTTTGATGCTGTCACAACTTTAGCTATAGCATGTGTCTTACTTTTATTAGGTGAGGGTATTGTAAATAAAGTTTCTATATTGAGACGTTTATGTATTCCTGCGCCAGTAATTGGTGGCTTGTTATTTGCTATTGTAGTTGCTATTTTACAATCATTAAATGTCATTACAATTAAATTAGATTCTGATTTTCTACAGGACTTCTTTATGTTGGCATTCTTTACAACAATAGGTTTAGGTGCTTCATTAAAATTATTAAAACTTGGTGGAAAAGTACTAATTTTATATTTTATTTTTTGCGGAATTTTAGCATTTTGTCAAAATGTAATCGGTGTTTCATTATCTAAAGTGTTAAATATACCACCACTACTTGGCTTAACTGCAGGATCAATGTCCATGGAAGGTGGTCATGGTAATGCAGCGGCATACGGTAAGACATTAGAATCATTAGGTGTAGACTCTGCGCTAACAGCGGCACTTGCAGCAGCGACATTAGGACTTGTTGCAGGTGGATTAATAGGTGGTCCTGTGGTTCGATATTTAATTAAAAAGTTTGATTTGAAACCAGGAGATGCTAAAGATACAGGTATTGATTTTAGTGAAGTGGGATATAACGAGAACTTACATAGTAGAATGAACCCTACAACAGTATTTATTGTTCAATTTACAATTATTGCAGTATGTATGGCGATTGGTACATATATTGGAGATGGATTTACGAATTTAACAGGAATAAATATTCCGGTTTATGTTGGGGCAATGTTTGTAGCAGTGATCATAAGAAATATTTCTGATTACGGAAACTTAAACATTATTGATATGAAAATTACTAACCAAGTGAGTGATGTTTCATTAAGTTTATTCTTATCAATTGCGTTAATGAGTATTAAATTAACAGAAATTTATCAATTGGCGCTGCCGTTAACAATTATTGTATTAGTACAAATTGTATTTATCGTACTATTCTCAGTATTTGTCGTGTTTAGAGGACTGGGTAAAAATTATGATGCAGCAGTTATGATAGGCGGATTTATCGGACATGGACTTGGCGCAACACCAAATGCCATGGCTAACTTAGATGTTATAACTAAAAAATTCGGTGCATCACCAAAAGCATATTTAGTAGTCCCAGTAGTTGGAGCCTTCCTAATAGATTTACTAGGCGTACCAATTGTTACATTATTCATCAATATATTTAGTTAAATATAGTTGGCAATGAGATAGAGGCTGGGATATTGTATTATGTCCCAGCCTTAATTAATATTCTGGACCGATAAATAAAAATATCGGCCTGTAAATCAACATCATTAGCACTCAAAATATGAAGAGCCTGGAACTTTACTCAGTTCCAGGCTCTTTCTATATTATTTCAATTTAAAGAATGTATCTAATTCATCAATATTTAATATATTACCTACATAGAATGCTCCGAAGTCACCATATCTTGCTGATACTTCGTCGAAACGCATTTCATAGATTAATTTCTTGAATTGTAACATGTCATCACTGAATAATGTTACGCCCCATTCGTAATCGTCTAGTCCTACTGAACCTGTAATAAATTGTTTTACTTTACCTGCATAACTACGTCCGATTAAACCGTGTGAGCGCATTAGGCTACGTCTATGATCCATATCTAACATATACCAGTTGTCTTCGCCGTCACGTCTTTTATCCATTGGGTAGAAACATACGTACTCTGAACGTGGTACTTCTGGATATAATCTTGCTTTAACATGTGGGTTTTCGTATGGATCTTCGTTAGAGTCACCTGCAAGATAGTTTGAAAGTTCTACGATTGATACGTATGAATATGTTGGAATTAAGAAGTCGCTAATATCTAACTTGTTAAATTCATTTTCTAATGCGTTTAATTGTTTAACGTCTGGTCTTAAGAACCATAACATTAAGTCTGCTTTTTGGCCTGTTATGTTATAGAAAGCATGAGAACCTTCTTTACTATTATGAACTGTTTCCAACGCTTCAAGGAAAGTCTTGAATTCGCTGATCATTGTGTTTCGATCTTCTTCAGGTACAGTTTTTAAGCTTGCCCAATCAATTGCATAAAATAAATGTAAGCTGTACCAACCATCTAATGTTTTTGCTGCTTCGTTCATTTTACTTTCGCTCCTTTTAGAAAAGATATCTTCATTACAAGTCTATCATACTAGATAAGGTTGAAAGGACTCAACTTTTTACATTGTTGTGAAAGAAAGAATACTTAAATGTATTAATTGATATTGATTATCGATTTCAATTATTAGATAATGAAAATAGATTCCCTTTTTAAAATAATTTTACAGGAGTATAAAGTTGTATAAATTAGAAAATGTTTCAAAAAAATATAATGACAATTTTGCTATAAAAGATTTTTCTTTAACGATAGAACCAGGATCTGTTACAGGTATTGTCGGCAAAAGTGGTTCGGGAAAGTCGACGTTACTGAGATTACTGAATTTAATAGAACAACCAACAGAAGGGCGCATTGTTTTTGACGGGAAAGATACAGAAGCATTATCAAAGCGTGTTGTAAGGAAGTATAAAGAAAAAATAGGCATGGTATTTCAAAATTATAATTTGTTGAATAATCTTAATGTTGAGCAAAATATCGCTTTGCCTTTAAAAATTATTAATCAGCAAGATAATGCAAAAGTAGATGAATTAATAGGGTTTGTAGGGTTAAATGATAAAAAGGATTATTATCCAGCACAATTATCCGGTGGTGAGAAACAACGTGTTGCATTAGCAAGAGCGCTCGTACGAAATCCGGATATTTTATTGTGTGATGAGGCGACAAGTAGTTTAGATGAACATAACACAGAAATCATCATTAAGATGTTGAAGAAAGTGAATAAAGCATACAACATTACGATTATTTTTGTAACGCATGAATTAAGTGTTGTTAAACAATTATGTGAAAAAGTATGTGTTATGGAGGACGGTCAATTGTTAGAGGTTATGGATAATAAAGTAGTAAGTGTAGAAAGAAATACGAATTCTTATTTAGAGAATGTTAGGCAGAGTTTAGAAGAATGACATTTTTAGAGAAGATAAATTACTACTTACCAGAATTGATTCAGTCCTTACAAGAAACGTGCATCATGTTAGGTTATTCCATGCTTATCACTTTGCTAGTTGGACTACCTCTAGGCATCGCATTATTTTTATCAAACCCAAGTATTAAAGCGTTAAATATCAATTATTATTGGTCATTTAATTTCTTAATTACATTTATACGTTCATTCCCGTACTTACTATTTGTAATCAGTTTAATCCCACTTACACGCATGATTTTAGGGAGTGCGTTTGGTCCATACCCATCGATTATCCCTTTAAGTATTGTAGGTATTGCGATATTTTCAAGGTTGGTTGAGCAAGTATTATTAGATATTCCTGGTGATATTAAAGTCTTAGCAGAATCTCTAGGTGCCTCAATATATAAATATATATGGAATTTCATATTAGTTGAATCACGTAGCGGCATTATATTGGCATATACAACGACGACAGTAAGCATGGTGTCTTATTCAACAGTCATGGGTATTGTTGGCGGTG
The DNA here is from genome assembly GCF_022386355.1 of Mammaliicoccus sp. L-M44. NCBI lineage: Bacteria > Bacillati > Bacillota > Bacilli > Caryophanales > Staphylococcaceae > Mammaliicoccus > Mammaliicoccus sp. L-M44. The sequence continues at coordinate 65,734 of NZ_JAJNIU010000010.1, forward strand.
GTGGAATAGGTGATTTCGCAATCAGATACGGTTACCAAAGTTATGAAAATGAAATCATGTATTTCTCAATCATCATCATCATTATCAGTGTATTTATCATACAAATGTTAGGAAACTTTATAGCTCAAAAAATAGATAAAAGAAAGTAGTGTAGAAATGAAAAAAAGTTTATTTGTTATGTTATTAATGTTAAGCATTATCATCGCAGGCTGTGGCGCGAATAAAAAAGATAACGAAGACAAAGTTATTAAAGTAGCTTCTCAAGCACCACCAATGACAGACGTTGTTAAACAAGCAGCAAAAGAAGCTAAAAAGGACGGCTGGGAAATTAAACTTGTCCAAGTGAATGACAACGTTGCTTATAACGATATGGTAAGTAGTAAAGAAGCAGATGCAAGTTTCTCGCAACATAAACCATTTATGGAAAAATACAACTCAGAACGTAAAGCAAATTTAGTCGCAATCCAACCGATTTATGATGCAAAAGTTGGTTTTTATTCTAAAAAATATAAAGACATCAATGACATTCCAAAAGGTACAAAAGTAGCAATACCAAATGATATTTCAAATGAAGGTAGAGCGTTAGCGATTCTTGAAGAACAAGGTCTTATTAAATTGAAGGACGGCGTTGGTGTAAATGGCACTACGAAAGATATCGTCGAAAACCCTAAAGATTTCAAATGGTTGAAAGTAGACTTACTGAACTTAGCAGAAACTTATAGTGAAAAAGATGTATCACTTGTTTATAACTATCCAACTTATATTTCTAAAATTGGCTTAAAACCTGCTGACGCATTGTTCTTAGAAAAAAACATTGATTCACGATTCTCAATTCAACTCGTTGCAAGAGAAGATAATAAAGACTCAGAAAAAATTAAAGAATTACATAAAGTTATGAAAAGTGATGCAGTTAAAAAATATCTAAAAGAAAAACATGAAGATACGTTAATTCCATCATTTTAAAATAAAATAAGAGGTGTAGAAATGAAAAAATTATTAAGTTTTGTATTATGTTTAGCGTTATTGTTAGCAGCATGTGGTAATAACAACGAAGCATCAAGTAGTAAAAGTGACAGTAAAGAACGAACATTTACGACTGAAGGCGGCGAAAAAGTAAAAATCCCTAAAAATCCAAAGCGTATTCTATTACTGACAGCTAACTATGGTAACTTGAAAAAATTAGGTGTAGAACCAGTAGCGATCACAAGTGTATTCCCGGATTCTAAATATTTAGATATAGAAGACGTTAAGAAAATAGATCCAGAAGATGTTGAAGCGGCAGCGAAGCTTAAACCAGATTTAATCGTAACGTATAAAGAAAATAAAAATAATAATAAACTTTCAAAAATAGCACCAACTGTATCACTAAAAGTACAAGACACAGATTATAAACAAACACATATCGAATACGGTAAATTAGTGAACAAAGAAGAAAAAGCTAAAAAACAAGCAGACGAACTATCAGATAAACTTTTAAAAGACGGTAAAGAAATTAAAAAACATATCGGAGCAGATAAAACAGCTTCAATTATGGACGTACAAGCTAAAGATATTTATCAGTTCGGCGCAAGATTCGGTAGAGGTAGTGACGCACTATTCGATGGTTTCAAATTAAAAGAAGATCCAGAAGCTAAAAAAGCAATGCCAAAAGAAAAATTCATGAAAGTACCTCAAGAAAAATTTAACGATTATTCAGGAGACTACTTATTTATACCAACAAAAGACGGTAAAAAACCAAATAATGAATTTACAAATTCAACTATATGGAAAAATAATAAAGCAGTTAAAAACAATAACGTCATTTATTACACAAGTAATGAAGCATTATACGGAGATTTAATCTCAGTAGAGAAACAAGCAGAAACATTTAAGAAAGAACTATTAAAAAAATAAAGTAATATACAAAAAAAGAAGCTCGAGTTGAGCTTCTTTTTTGTTATTTTATTATTCTATCTCTCTTCATATTACATTCATACAATACTCATACTATCTTTACATAGGGTTAAAATATGATTGATACACTTCTTAATAGATTGCTTTTTAAATCACTATAGGGTTAATTAGGAGGAAGTGTACATGTATAATCAGTCAATAGCAAAGAGATTCATTAGTGGTACGGCATGTATGATGTTATTATTAGGGATTTCTACTACTGGTACGGTTGAGGCGAGTGGTGCTGGTGGTTCAGGATCTGATTCGTCTGTTGTGAATCAACAAGCTCATTCGGATATTAAAGTGATGTCTCAGAAGCCGGAGGTAGCGCCTGTACCTAAGAAAAATCAGCCGAATCGTATTATTACGAATTTTAATGGTGATACGAAAACAGAAATGGCTTTTAATTGGTATACGACAGATCAATTTAATGATGCTAAAGTTTGGGTGTCAGAGACGGGTCAATTTGATGATGCACAAGCGTTTGATGCAACTTCTAAACAAGTAGATTCTAAATATGTTGAACGAGATAAGAACGGCAATTTCATCTTTGCGGATGTAGAAAAAGATGACGAAGGTGAACCTGTTAAAGATGCACAAGGTAAAGAAAAAATAAATGGATATTATACAGATGAACATGCACAAGGTGCTGAATGGACGCGCGGTGATAAACATGGGAAGTCTGAGCTAATGACAGTTCCTGAATATAATTATAAAGCGAAAGCAACGGGATTAAAGCCGAATACTACATATTATTATCGCGTAGGTAGTGCAAGTGGTCCTCAAAGTGAAGTTGGACAATTCAAGACTTCTGGCAACAACGGCGATCCTTTCCAATTCGTTCAGTATACAGATACACAAAATGCTTATTGGAATGAACACGTAAGAAATGAAGCGCAATTTGGAGCAGATACGTTAAGCAATGCTATTCAAACAGCAGGCGATCCAAACTTCGCATTACACACAGGAGACTTTGTAGAAACTGCAGAAATTGAAGATGAGTGGTTAGATTTATATGATCAATCACGTCCATCATTTATGTCACTACCTGTAGCTTCTGCACCAGGTAACCATGACGAATATGCGTTAAGTGAAGATGATGAAAAATTACTGACAAAATATAACGAACATGTCAATGTGCCTAAAGAAAACAATGCGGTAAATGGTGGTTCTTATTATTCGTTTGATTATAATGGTGCACATATGGTTGTCGCTAATACAAATGATAATAAGAAATCTAAAGATAATCCTGAAGAAAAAGCAATTGGCAAAGAACAAATGGAATGGATTAAGCAAGATATTAAAGATGCAAGAAAGAATGGCTCTAAATGGGTTATCTTAAATCTGCATAAACCAATGTATTCTAAATCGTATCATGCACTATCAGATGAAGATGTTGCAAAAATACGTGACGAACTCACTCAACAAATTGATGATTTAGATGTGGATTTAGTATTACAAGGTCATGACCATGTGCTTTCGCGTACGAAACCACTAGAACATACATCGACTAAAAATAGCTTTGTAAATGCTAAGAAAGAAGATGCCAAACAAATTAGAGGGCAAGATAACATCACTTATTATGACAATCCGGAAGGTTCAGTTTACGTACTGCCTAATACAGGTGGTACAAAAGCGTATGACAGTATATATGACCGTCCTTTAGAACACATTAAGAAAGTTAGACCAGAACTAGAAGATTTAACGCAAGAAGAATTAGATCATTATAATAGTTTGTTTGCGATAGGCGAGCAACCTCATAAGACAGATGCTTTTAATGATAGTCATGAAAATAATCGAGATTCATCTGATCAGAACTTCTCAGTTTATGATGTATCTGAAGGTAAATTAGTCGTTAAAATTTATCAATTACATGGCGATATTAGTAAAGGTGAACAAAGAACAGTTAAATTAGTTGATGAATTCGGTATTAAAAAAGACTAATCATAGATTTCAAAGTTAAACAAATATCCAAAAGGCGTCTCCTTCAAATATGATGATATGGAGGCGCCTATTTGTTAATAGAAGGAGGGGTTACTTTGCGACGTGTATTCAATTATTTAAGTATGGCAGTAGTGATGATATTGATATTAAGTGGTTGTCAAAATGGTTCGCAAGAAGAGACAAAGCAGCATAGTGAAACGAAACATGCAGCAACTAGACATATTCAACTTTCAGAGCAAGACAAAGATGCATTGAAACAAGAGTTACTAAAAATTGCTGACGAATATGGCCAAGATCAGCATAAAGCAGTAACTAATCGTTATTTTAGTCGAAACGAACAAATGGAAGGTGATGGCTATGCGATTACTGATGATGGTGAAATACAAATAACAGATCATAATAAACCAGGGTGGAAACATTTTAAGATCCATAATGTTGTCGGATTAACGATGTATCAAGGACATCATACTCAAGGTGGTTATGATGAACGTGCACAAGATCTAACTAATATTCAAGGATACAGTAGTGTCGCTAAAATGGATCAACCGATTACGAAATATTTGTTTGCAGATAACGGTAAAGTATACGAATATCAATTCAAGCCGAATAGTGAACCATCACTATCAACTGGATTTGCAACTAAAGATTACAACGGTAAAGATCCAAACTTAAAACCAAACGAAAAATTCATAGTTTCAAAGGGTAAAATTTTAAATAAAAAATGGAAAATGTTGCTTTCAGAATATAAATGATAATATTTTAAAAATATCCAATATAAATTCACAGTTTAGATACGTGAAAATTTATGAAAAAATGTTATAATTGTGAATGGAAAAATAATAGCAATCATATATAGGAGGCAATTATGTCTAATTTACTTAATGTTCTAAGCGACAAACTAACAGGTAAAAATGTACGTATCGTATTACCAGAAGGTGAAGATGCGCGCGTATTAACAGCAGCAGTTAAATTACAAGCTACAGATTTGGTTGCACCAATCGTACTTGGTAATGAAGAAAAAATTAAAGAAACAGCAGCTGGTGCAGACTTATCAATCGATGGTCTTACAATCATCAACCCAGAAACAAGTGAACTAAAAGCAGATTTAGTAGAAAAATTTGTTGAACGTCGTAAAGGTAAAGCAACTCAAGAACAAGCTGAAGAATTGTTAAATAACGTTAACTACTTCGGTACGATGTTAGTATACACAAATCAAGCTGACGGATTAGTAAGTGGTGCAGCACATTCAACTGCAGACACTGTACGTCCAGCATTACAAATTATCAAAACAAAACCAGGCGTTACAAAAACATCTGGCGTATTCTTTATGACTAAAGGTGAAGAACAATATGTATTCGGAGATTGTGCAATTAACCCAGAACTTAATGCACAAGACTTAGCTGAGATTGCAATCGAAAGTGCTAAGACTGCTCAAGCATTTGGTATGTCTCCAAGAGTAGCAATGTTAAGCTTCTCAACTAAAGGTTCAGCTAAATCACCTGATACTGAAAAAGTATCTGAAGCAGTTTCTATTGCTCAAGAGAATTTAAAAGAAACAGATTTAAAAGATGTTGTATTAGATGGTGAATTCCAATTTGATGCAGCAATCGTACCAGAAGTTGCTGCTAAGAAAGCACCAAATTCTGAAATTCAAGGTGATGCAAATGTATTTATCTTCCCTAGCTTAGAAGCGGGTAACATTGGATACAAAATTGCACAACGTTTAGGTGGATTTGATGCAGTTGGTCCTGTATTACAAGGCTTAAACGCACCTGTTAACGATTTATCTCGTGGCTGTTCAGCTGAAGACGTATATAGTCTTTCAATCATTACAGCTGCTCAAACATTATAATCATGGCAAATTTGCAAGATTATTTTACACAAGAATGGCGATACATTGACCACACTTCAGGACTGCAGCCAATGCAGTCCTTTAGTTTCGATGATACATTTTGTGATCAAGTAGGAAATGATAAAAGTCCAAGTGTTGTTAGGACATGGATACACAATCACGTCGTGATATTAGGCATACATGATTCTAGATTACCTTATTTAAAAGATGGTATTGCATATTTAAATGATGTTAGAGGTTATAGTGCAATCGTTAGAAATTCTGGCGGATTAGGTGTTGTGCTAGATAAAGGTGTCCTCAATATATCTTTAATTTTTAAAGGTAAGCATGATGTATCCATTGATACAGGATATGAAGTGATGTTACGTCTTATTCGTGAAATGTTTAAAGAAGATACTAATGAAATTGAGAATAAAGAAATTACTGCATCATACTGCCCTGGTAGTTATGACTTAAGTATTCATAATCAAAAATTTGCTGGTATATCACAACGAAGAGTAAGAGGTGGTATAGCAGTTCAAATCTATTTATGTGTGGAAGGATCAGGTGCTGAACGTGCCGAAATGATGAAAGCATTCTATGAACATGCACTGAAAAACGAAAAGACAAAATTCATTTATCCGACTATCATACCTGAAAGCATGGCTTCATTGAACGAATTATTAGGCACTGAATATACAACTAACGACATACTATTTAAATTGTTAGGAAGTTTGAAAAATTTAGGTGCAACTTTGAATATGGATCCTGTCACAACAGAAGAATGGACATTGTACGATAAATATTTCGAAAGAATGATTGAACGCAATGATAAAATGATTCGAAATATGGAAAAACGATAAAATGACATTCTCAAACAACTGTTAAGGTGGTATAATAATTTATTGCAAAATTAACAATTAAGAAAGGTGGGGAAACAAATGCGAAATAAATTTCAAGTCTGCGATGATTGCCAAGCCGTTAACTTGCCATCACTTTTGAAAAAAATTAAAAAATTAGACCCAGAAGCTGAAATAGAAGTAGCATGCCAATCATATTGTGGACCAGGTAGAAGAAAAACATTCGCATTCGTAAATAACCGCCCATGTGCCGCTTTAACAGAAGACGAACTAATGGAAAAAATCCAAAAACAACTTCAAAAGAAACGCGATCCAGAAGAAGAAGAAAGATTGCGACTTAGAAATGAAGAACGAAAACGTCGACAAAAAGAATTAGACGAGAAGTTAAATAAGAAGTTGAAAAAATAGAATTTATAATAATAGAAGGCTGGGACAATATGAAAGTTGTCTCAGCCTTCTTGTGATTCTAGAGTTATTTTATTCAATTATTTATACAACACTACTTTTTCCGAATCTGATATCTAGTTCTAGTTCTTCAAGTGTTTTACCTTTAGTTTCAGGTAAATATGTTTTAATAAAATAGAAACTAAATGCACAGATTACTGCAAATATAATAAATATTGTACCTGTACCTAATTTTTCAGTTAGTACTGGGAATAGGAAAGCGATAATGCCATTCGTTGTCCATAATCCAAATGTACATAGACCCATGGCCATTCCTCTAATTTTTAAGGGGAAAATTTCTGCTAGTACAACCCAATTAATCATTCCCCAAGTACTAGAGTAAGAAACCATGAATAAGCACATAGATAAGATCATGATTAAACCGATATTACCCGGTGAAAATTCAGCAAATCCTATTATTAGTAGACTTAATCCCATACCGACACTACCGGTAAGTAGCATTTTCTTTCTTCCAATTTTGTCTACTAAAAATACACCGACGATAGTCATAATGACATTTACAGTACCAATTCCAATAGTACTTGTTATAGCTGCTGAGTCTCCTAAACCAGATTGAGAAAGTATTGATGGTGCATAATATAATATCGCGTTTGTACCAACTAATTGCTGTAAAATAGCGACCATAAAACCAACAAAAATAATTGGTCTACACCAAGATTTGAATAAATCCATGAAATGGCCTTTTTCTTCTTTTTTAGCCAAAGATTCCATGACAAATATTTCGTGATATACAGACTTTTCGTCATTATGTGTAAGTCGTAAAACATCTTTGGCTTTACTAATTTTGTTTTTCTGAGCAAGCCATTTTGGACTTTCGGGCATAAAAATCATACCAATACTTAGAAGAACAGAAGGTACGACTGCAAATCCTAACATGAAATGCCAATTTCCAGAGTCACTTAAAAAATGATTTATGATGTAGGCTAACAACATACCTGAAGTATTCATAATACTATTAATAGCAGTTATTGCGCCACGATTATTAGCTGGAGAAAGTTCTGCTAAATACATAGGAACCATTCCTGAAGCACCACCTACAGCTATCCCAAGAATTACTCTTGAAATAATCATGACTGTTATATTTGGTGGCCAAGATGATCCGATTGTAGAAATTGTAAAAATAACACCTAATAAAAATATTAATTTTTTTCTTCCAATTTTATCGGATATTGGACCACTCACTATGGAGCCTAAAATAGCACCAAACATAACACTGCTAACTACTAAACCTTCAAGTGTTGGCGTTAAGTTATAATCTTTCTTTATAAATAATAATGCACCAGATATTACACCTGTATCATAACCAAATAATAGTCCACCAAGAGCACCAAAGAAATAAATATAAATTTTATAAGCTTTCGAATTATTTTTCATAGTAAATTGATTTTCACCCTTTCTATTTTTAAAGGCATTCTTTTTCATTGTTTTAAAAAAGAGACATAGCACTTTCTAAATGAATTGCCATATCTCTTGTTGATGCGATTTATTTTTGATCCCACATTTTGATAAGTTTTAAGGATTCTTTATAAAAGTCAGTTAAAACTTCTATGTAATCATCACCTTTGACAGGCGTAAAAGGATTTGGACCAGTAGCCATTATTTCCATAATAATTGGTCCTTGATAGTCAATATCATGTAGAGTTTTAATTTGTTCTTCTATATTCGCATGACCATTACCGATTTGTTCTCTATTCGAATCTGCAACATGATATACACCTAGCTTTTCTCCAGCTAGTTTTAATGCAGCTACAGGGTTCTGTTCTTCAATATTCATATGATAAGCATCTAATAATACTTTAAGGTTTGGATTATTTACCTCTTTGATTAACTCCAAAGCTTCTTCACATGTCACAATTTGATGATTTTCATATCTATTTAAGACTTCAAAAACAACTTCGATATTTGATTTTAATGCTTTATCCATGATTTTCTGAGTGCTAGATACTAAATAGTTCCAATCTAGTTCAGAATCTCCAGAGCCACTAACTTTTCCTACATCTCCATGTAAGCAAATTCTTGGGGCACCAACTTTAACTGCCCAGTCAACTAAATCTAAAAAGTATTGAACAGCTAGTTCTCTTACATTATTTATTGGAGAAGAAATATCAACATTAGCAGGTGTAACAGATAAAATTTTTAAATTATAAGATTCTAAAATATTTTTTAGGTTTGCTGGATTTTCTTTAATGTTGCCTTCTACTTCAACACCATCAACACTATGTTTTGAGCTATTTCACATTTTTGAGTTATTGGTATATCACCTAAACTCCAGAAACAGAAGCCATAATCTCTCATAGTTTTACCTCTTTATTAAAATTTTTTAGTAGATTTTCTATATATTTTTTAGCTGAAATTGCATATTCTAATGGGTTCGCTTTGGCTGGATCTTGTTCAGCTTCAACAATTATCCAACCGCTTAGGTACAAAATTGACTAAACGCTTAATTGAAGAAGGTTATGAAGTAGCTGGGTTAACGACTTCTGAAAAAGGTAAAGAAAAACTTGATAATGCAGTTGTAAAAGCATATATAGGTAACATATTAGAATATGACACAATAGAAAAAAGTATAGGTGATTTTAAACCAGATATAATTATGAACGAAATCACAGACTTAAAACAAGTTGATATGTCAGCTAATACGAAAGTTAGAATAGAAGGTACGAGAAATCTTGTAGAAGCGGCAATTAAACATGATGTGCCACATATTTAATCATAAAGTATTGCATTTGTTTATGAAGCTGGAGATACATTAGCAACAGAAGAAACAAGTTTAGACTATGACGCTAGTGGCGATCGTAAAATAACAGTTGATGGTGTAGAAGGATTAGAAAAAGAATCAGCTAGATTAAACAAACATGTTATTTTACGTTACGGTTTATTATATGGACCAGGTACTTGGTACGGTAAAGATGGAATGATTTATAATCAATTTATAAATGGTGAAGTTACAATGACAGATGGCGTACAATCATTTATTCATATAGATGATGCGGTTGAAATAGCCATTCAAGCATTAAACTTTGAATCAGGTGTTTATAATGTAGCAGATGATGAGCCTGTAAAGGGAGACGATTGGGCTAAATGGTATGCCAACGAATTAAACGTCACACCAACTCTAAACATCGAGCCAGCAGCACCATTTGAGCGTGGTGTAACGAATAAGAAATTTAAAGACCAAGGCGGTAAACTTATTTATACAACTTGGAAAGACGGTATGCATCCGATTAAATAAATATATTTAATACTAAACTCCCCCTCTACTATTTTTATAGTGAGGGGATTATTATTTAGTAAAAATGATTGTTAGTTTTTCATTTTTTATATTTTGACGTTCTGTATTTTAAATTTGTGTTAACATACTTAACAAATATTACATTTCTGTAGGGTTTTCGGGTATAATTAAGTATTCTGAATATTATAGTTTTTAATATATAAATGATATAATTATTTATAACGTGAGATATAAAGTTATTTGAAATGTGTACATTGGAACGTTATTAAACGGGGATTTACAAACTTAGATTAATAGACATCATGAATTGACGATTGATGTGTAAGGTAGATAGAGGAGAGATATTTATGGCAAATGTAAGAAAAGCAACAATTGAAGATTATTCAGGTATTAAAAATGTAGCGTCTAAGGCTTGGTATGACACGTATACCAATATTTATACTGCGAGCACTGTGACGGCATTTTTAAATGCGTCTTATTCTAAAGAGATGCTTCAAAAGCGCATTAATGATTCTGATTTCTTTGTTGCAGAAGATGAAGATAAGATTGTTGGTTTTGCTAATTTTATCAAAGGTACTGAATTGTATTTATCTTCTCATTATGTTCTGCCTGAAGCGCAACGTGAAGGGTATGGTAAAGCTTTATTACAAGCAGGTTTAGATCAATACAAAGATTCATATCATGAAGTTTATTTAGAAGTGGATGGCAAGAATGATATCGGTATAGCCTTTTATAAAAAGGAAGGTTTTGAAGTGATACGTGAATATGAAGAATTACTTTTTGGTGACACGATGCGCACGACGTTAATGAAAAAAACTTTTTAGGAGGTTGATTGTAATGGAACAATCACTAAATAAATGGATTTCACAATTTTATGAAGCTTATGAGAATCAATCAATTATTCCAAATGGTGTTTTACCATCGAATATAACTGAACATGCTGCATATGATATTCAAGAAGGTGTGTTGCAGCGTAAGGAAGAAACTGAAATTCATAAAGGTTATAAAATTAGTTTAACGAGTCAAGAAACGAGAGATATCTTTTCTTCAACAACGCCATTATATGGTGCAATGGGAGAAACAACTATTCTGGACAAACATATTTATTTAAATGATTTAAATGAACCTTTAGCAGAGTTAGAATTAGTCTTTATTGTTCAAGAAGAATTAACAGAAGGAGATAGCCTTGAAGATATTATGAATAAATGCTTGATTGCACCAGGGGTAGAGATTCCGGATTCACGTTTTAGTAACTGGTTCCCTAATTTATCTGTAACAGAAATTATTGCCGATAGCGCAGTAAGTGGTGTTGTTGTTTACGGTGAACCTAAGAAATTAAGTTATGAAGATATAGATAACATTAAAGGGACATTATATTTAGACGGTAAAGAATTAGCTTCTGGATTTAGTACAGAAGTTGAAGGACATCCTGCTAAAGCTGTTAAGTGGTTGATTAATGAAATTAAAGAATATAATCGTTCATTAACACCTGGCATGTTTATTTCAAGTGGAACATTTATTTTGCCAAAACCTTTAACACAAGGAGAGTATAAAGCCGTATATGAAAATGTCGGCGAAATTGAATTTATTGTAGAATAATTGGACGAAATGGAGGGAACAAAGTGACACAGGAAGCTTATGGAACAAAAAAATTACCTGAAGAGAAAGTTTTTAAAGACCCTGTTCATCGTTATATACACGTAAGAGACCAATTAATTTGGGATCTTATCAAAACGAAAGAATTTCAACGCTTAAGAAGAATTAAACAACTTGGAACACTCTATTTATCTTTCCATACAGCTGAGCATAGTCGCTTTGGACATTCTCTAGGTGTATATGAAATTGTACGACGTATGATAGATGAAGTATTTGAAGGACGTGCACATTGGGATAATAAGGATAGACCACTCGCATTATGTGCAGCACTTTTACATGATTTAGGGCACGGTCCTTTTTCACATTGTTTTGAAAAAATCTTCCTAACGGATCACGAAAAATTCACACAGCTGATCATTAAAGGTGATACAGAAGTTAATGAAGTGTTGAGTAGAGTTTCGCCTGACTTTCCATCTGAAGTAGCAGAAGTGATTAATAAGACACATGAAAATAAATTAGTCATATCGATGATTTCATCTCAAATAGATGCAGATCGCATGGATTATCTACAGCGAGATGCATATTTTACAGGTGTGAGTTATGGTCAATTTGATATGGAACGTGTGCTGAGATTGATGCGTCCGTCTAAAGATGAAGTGTTGATTAAAGAAAGTGGTATGCATGCAGTTGAAAACTTCTTAATGAGTCGTTATCAAATGTATTGGCAAATTTATTTTCACCCGGTGAGTCGAGGTGGAGAAGTGTTGCTAAATCGCTGCTTTAAGCGTGCAAAGGTACTTTATGATCAAGGATACTCATTTAAAGAGCAACCTAAATATTTAATTCCATTTTTTGAAGGAGACGTTTCAATCGCTGATTATATTCGTCTTGATGAAGCGGTCGTGATGTATTATTTAGAAGAGTGGACTGAAGAAGATGATCCAATCTTAAGTGATTTAAGTAAAAGATTTGTTAATCGTGATTTATTTAAATACTTACCATTTGATGGATCTATTATTACGATTGGTGAACTGACAGATCTATTTGAAAAAGGCGGCATTGACCCAGAATATTATTTCGTTTGTGACTCGTTCTCAGATTTACCGTATGATTATGACCGACCAGGATCAAATAGACAGCCGATACATCTATTACAGAAGACAGGTCGTATTAAAGAAATTAGTAGCCAATCAGTCATCATCCATAGTATTACAGGGATTAAACGTTTAGACTATAAACTGTATTATCCTAAAGAATTAATTATAGAAATGGAAGATGAAACGATTAAAGGCGATATTATCAATATATTAAATGAACTCGTGTAGATTACAAACTTGAATGTCAGTCTGATACTCTAGTATGATGTAATCATGAATTAAATGAGGTGAAACAAGTGGCTGAAAAGAAAGGATTTCAATTTAATATCATTAAAAATGATCCATTAGATGGGCATAAAGGTACAAATATAGGCTCTATAAGTTTAGACAACGTTGCGCCTGTATTCGTCGATGTATCAGAACAAACTGCATTTATCGATATTGGTGCCATGCATGCTAGAGCTGAAGTAGAAAAGCGTGTGAAATGGGTTAAAGATATAGAAGAAGTCAAAGGTGAAGAAGCAAAAGAATATTGGCTTTGCTGGGTTACAACTGAACGTGGCGAACAAGGTCCATATTATGCAGGGCTAACAGGTTGCTATTTAATGGTTAATAAACCTAAGAAGCGTGGATATAAAAGTATGCCAGAACATGTGAATATGATGGATAAATCTATGAAACATCAAGTGAAGATTGACCAAATTGGTGACGAAAATAGAGCAGTTCTTAAAAAATTCCTTCAAGAACATAATTCTGAAATGTGGCATAACAGCAGTGATGAACTAAAATCATCATTAGAGATAAATTAAATATGTCTATTTTGTGACTTAATTGTGAATTATCACAATTCAACTAAATAGCTATTGTCTTTTCACAATATCATAAGTAAAATAGTTGATAGCTACTATAGCTAGGACACTAAAAAAAGCAGGCGCTTTTCGCCCTGCTTTTTTTAATTTTAATAGTCAAATATGCTATAATGATATACGTTCTTAAACGGTGAGGTGGCCAATTATGAAAGAAAATATTAATATAAATATTAAACAAGTCGTGAAACAAAATGGCGAGAAAGAAACATTTCAAACAAAAACATCAGGTACATTTCATAGAAGAAATAGCGATATAATTAGATATGAAGAAACGATTGATGAACAAATCGTAAAAAATATGCTTAAAATAGAAGATGATGGCGTGAAAATCCACCGTACTGGCGCGGTCAAAACAGTCTTTCACTTTGTTGAAGGACAGGAAACGATTAGTTATTATGATACTGATGCAGGACGCATGACAATGCACGTTAATACATTATCAATCAAACATTTTATAGACGATCAACAAGGTAAACTCAGGATACATTATCAGCTAAGTGATCAAACTGGGTTACTTGGAACATACCAATTTCAAATTAATTATAAGGAGATAAATGAATGAACATTATTAACCAAGTTAAAGAAACGTTAATTGAAGAAATTAAAGCAAGTATCATTAAATCTGAACTTGTAGAAACAGTTCCAGAAATTAAAATCGAAACACCTAAAGACCCTGCAAATGGAGATTATTCTTCAAATATTGCGATGGTATTAACAAAATTAGCGCGCAAAAATCCACGCGAAATAGCAAATCAAATCGTTGAAAATTTAGATACAAATAAAGCGAATGTTAAAAAAGTAGATATTGCAGGTCCTGGATTTATTAACTTTTACTTAGATCAACAATATTTAACTGAAATTATTAAGACAGCTTTAACAAAAGGCGAAACATTTGGTCAAACAGAAGAACGTAAAAACGAAAGCATCATCGTTGAGTATGTATCTGCAAACCCAACAGGAGATTTGCATATTGGACATGCACGTAATGCAGCAGTAGGTGATACATTATCAAACGTGTTAAGTGCAGCTGGTTATGATGTAACACGTGAATATTATATTAACGATGCAGGTAAACAAATTGAAAATTTAGCGCACTCTATTGAAGCGCGTTATAACCAAGCATTAGGTTTAGATGCAGAATTACCTGAAGATGGTTATTACGGTAAAGACATTATCGCAATCGGTAAAGACTTAGCTGAAAAACATCCTGAAATTAAAGATGAAGCTGAAGAAGAACGTATTAAGACATTCCGTAAACTTGGTTTAGATTATGAAATGAAAAAATTAAAACAAGACTTAGCAGATTTTAATATTCATTTTGATAATTGGTTCAGTGAAACATCATTATATGAAACAAACAAAATTTCAGCTGTTTTAGATAAAATGACAGAATTAGGCTATACTTATGAACAAGATGGCGCAACATGGTTAAAAACAACAGAATTTGGTGACGATAAAGACCGTGTGTTAATTAAACAAGACGGTACGTATACGTATTTCTTACCAGATATCGCTTATCATTACGATAAAGTAGAACGTGGTTTTGACAAATTAATTAATTTATTTGGTGCTGATCACCACGGTTATATTAATCGTTTAAAAGCATCTCTTGAAACATTTGGCGTAGATTCAAAACGTCTTGAAATACAAATTATGCAAATGGTACGATTATTACAAGACGGCGTTGAAGTGAAAATGAGTAAACGTACAGGTAATGCTATTACGTTACGTGACATTATGGATGAAGTAGGCATTGATGCCGCTCGTTACTTCTTAACGATGCGTAGTCCTGATACACACTTTGACTTTGATATGGAATTAGCTAAGAAAGAATCACAAGATAACCCAGTGTATTATGCACAATATGCACATGCGCGTATATCATCTATTATTCGCCAAGCAGAAGAAAAAGGTATCACGATTGATCAAAATGTCGATTTATCTTTAATTACACATGAAAAAGCATTTGATTTATTGAAGAAAATTGCTGAATTTGAACCAACAATTGTTTCTGCTGCAGAATCACGCAGTCCACATCGTATTACGAATTATATTCAAGATTTGGCTGCACAGTTCCATAAGTTCTATAATGCAGAGAAAGTATTAACAGATGATGCAGAGAAGACAAAAGCGCATTTAGCTTTAATTGAAGCGGCGCGTATTACACTTCGCAATGCGTTAGCATTAGTAGGTGTGTCAGCTCCAGAATCTATGTAATTTAATCATTATTTTAATTGAGGTGCAGCTCAATCTTATTTGAGTTGCGCCTTTTTGTGTACCATTTTTTAATTAAATATATGGAGGGATTAAGTATGAAAATAAACAAAATATTTTATTTAATCTTTGCTGCTATGATCATCGTGACAGGTTGCCAAAGCGGAGATAATACGGATAACAAGAAAGAAACGAAACAAGAAACAACTGATAAGAAAGAATATAAGCGTATTGTGTCGCTTATTCCAAGTAATACAGAAATATTATATGCGTTAGGACTTGGAGATAAAGTTGTTGGGGTATCAACTGTTGATGATTATCCTAAAGATGTGAAAGATAAAAAACAATTCGATGCCTTTAAACTTGATACAGAAGCATTATTAAAAGCAAAACCTGATTTAATTTTGGCGCATGAGTCGAACAAATCTACACAAGAAAAAGATTTAAAAAAATTAAGTGATGCAGGCGTGAAAGTCGTCTACATAGATGATGCAAATTCAATTAATGAAATGTATGATACATTCAAGCAAGTTGGAAAAGTAACAGGTAAAGAAAAAGAAGCAGATAAATTAGTAAGTAAAGTGAAGAAAGAAATAGAAGATGTTGTAAAAGATGTCCCTAAAGACCAACAAGGTAAAAAAGTATTTATGGAAATTTCTTCTCAACCTGACATTTACACTTCAGGATCAAATACGTTTTATGATGATATGTTAACTTCTATCAAAGCTAAGAATCTTTATCATGACCAAGAAGGATGGATTAAAACGGATAAAGAAAGTATTCTTAAAAGAAATCCTGATGTTATGATTACAACAAGTGGACAGTCTGAAGCGGAATATCAAAAATTAAATAACAATAGAGATGGCTTTGACCAAGTTAATGCTGTTAAAGAGAAACACGTTCATGCACTCAATGCAGATATGATTTCTAGACCAGGACCAAGATTAGCGAAAGGGCTAAAAGAACTTTCTGATAAAGTTTATGACTAAAAATCATAACGTTTATCGCCATGTTGTGATATGGTTTCTCGTTCTATTGTTTGCAATTGGCATTTCTTTATTCGTAGGATCTACGGGTATAACATGGAAATTTGATAATCAACTAGAATGGACGATTTTTTACAAGTTAAGAGTACCGCGGACACTTTTAGCATTAATTGCTGGTATGGGGCTAGTCATGAGTGGTCAAATCTATCAAACGATATTGAATAATCCACTCGCGGATAGTTTTACGTTAGGATTAGCGAGCGGTGCAACATTCGGAAGTGCACTTGCCGTATTTATCGGCGTATCCATTTGGTTTGTGCCACTATTTTCAATATTCTTCAGCTTGTTAACGCTTATCGTTGTTGTACTGATTACAGAAACGATGGTCAAAACATTTCATGTAGCAACAATGATACTTTCAGGTATTTTTATTGGTGCGTTCTTTAGTTCGGCACTCTATATACTTTTATTGCTTAAGCCGGATAAAGTTAATAGCATGGTGTCATATATGTTTGGTAGTGTTTCATCTGCCGAAAAAATAACTGTAGAAATCACAGGGATTGTTACTTTAATCTGTATCTTAATCTTGTTTATGATGAGTCATTATATTAAAATGATTCAATTAGGTGAAGATAAAGCTATAACACTTGGTGTGAATGTTCGATTGATATCATGGACATGTTTGCTATTAGCTGCTATAATGACAGCCGTTATTATAAGTTTTACGGGTATTATTGGATTTATAGGTATGATTGTACCTCAAGTTGTTAGAAGGGTGTACAAGGTACCTATTAACGTTCAAATGATGTTGAATTTATTAATCGGCGGTGCACTTTTATTAATTGCAGATACTGTTGGCAGAATTATCATAAGTCCGATACAAATTCCGGTTGGCATTATACTCTCAATTATTGCCATACCGATTATGATGTATTTAATGATTACAGAACAACGAAAAAAAGAAAGAACTTACTGAATATTTAATGTATCAATCAGTATTAAATCACAATCAATAGCATACGGACACCAATCCTTTAAACATTATGATAGAGGGTTGGTGTTTTGTATGTAAAAATTGTATTGCTTTCTTTATGGAATAGTTTAAAATGTTTCTATGAAAGGGATGATGACATGTGTTCGTGTGATATTCAAGCGATTATTTTTGACTTAGAAGATACGCTTGTAGATCGTGAGAAATCGCGAATGAAGTTTTTGGAAGAGCAGTTTGAGAGATTTCATGAGTTAATGGTAACAGTCCAAAGACGTGATTTTGAAAAGGTATATTTAACGTTAAATCCCTATGGTATAGAAGATGTTGAATGGGTATATCAAGAACTTGTTAAGAGATTAAATATAGAAAGGATATCGTGGAAGACATTTTATAACGACTATAAAATGCATCACTACAGATACCATTTTCCTTTCTATGATACATTGGTAGCATTGGATAAACTACGCAGTATGGGTTATAAATTAGGTGTTGTAGCGAATGGTAAGAGTGAAGAAATTAAACACGTTATGAATGCAATCGGTATTTATCCATACATTCATTATGTTTCAACTTCTGATGAGGTGGGTGCTATGAAGCCAGACCCAATTATATTTGAAGATATATTGAAACATCTTGGCATAACGGCACATCATGCATTATATGTTGGAGATTGTCCTTTAAATGATATCGCAGCAGCGCATGCTATGGGCATGAAGACTGCATGGATGGCTAATTCAGTCAATGGCACACCAGAGGAGCACGAATTAGATTATACAATCGAAAGTTTAAGTGATCTCATAGATGTTTGTAAACAAATCGAAAGAGGTGAAGCATGATGAACTTATTTTTAACGAAAGAAAATGTTGCCATACACTATAATACAAAAGGAAGCGGCTATCCAATTATTTTGTTACATGGTGTTTTTCAAGATATGGATGTCTTTGAACCACTTATTAAAAAGTTAAGTAAAAATTATCAAGTTATATCTATTGATTTAAGAGGTCATGGTTTAAGTGATACACCACATGATAGTAGAGTAGATGACTATATTTCAGATATTCAACAACTATTAAATGCATTATTCATTAACTCAGCATATGTGATTGGTCTAGAACTTGGAGCAACCATTGCAACAGGTCTCACATATAAAAATCCTGATTTGATCAATGGCGTGGTGTTAATTAATCCTACAGACGATCATTCAACGTTCCCAGATAACCGTATTTATGATAGACATGCTGATGAAATTAGAACGATGTCTGATGAAGACAAAGAAAAATATTTATTAAGATTCAGATATAAAAATATTAAACAAGCTAAAAAGTTTGTAAAGTCACATATTCCGTCAAATGACCTTCAAACGATGGAAGAAGAGATTGCTGTTAAGCGCTCTTTTAAAGATTTTGATATTATATCGTTACTTCCAGATATTGAAACACGTACGCTCGTCATTTCTGGACAATACGATGGCAAAATATTATATAGCGAAGGTAAAAGAATAAGTGAACTGTTACCGAATGCTGAATTTAAACTGTTTGAAGGTTCAGGTGAATTGCCTTTTATTGAGGAAAAAGAGAAATTCATTAAAGTATTGGAAGAATTTTTAAGTTAATCAAGCGATATTTCACGGTTTTGTTACATGATTGTAATAAAAGTGGTCATTTTGTAATCTTTATGTTATAATTAACGCAGTTCAATGCATAGCATATAAGACACAGACTGAAGGAGAACCTCATATGAAAAAATGTCTCTTAATAATTGCAATGGTACTTATGGTTCTGCCATTTTCAACTTTTGCTGAGGCAAATGCTGCAACTAAAAATCAATTAAATATTAACGAAAACAATGTGCAGACCTATAAAGACGGTACAGTAACAATCGAAGGTATTAAAATTGGTGATAAGATTTCTAAAATTAAATCAAAGTATCCTAATTTAATGTTCTCATATTCTGATGATAGTAATGATAGAGAAAATTATTACGAATTTGATACTAAAAATGGACATATGATTATTACTGCCAAAGTTAAAGGTAATAAAGAAACGGTTAAACGCGTTACAATGATTTATGACAAATTAACAAATGTGAAATTAGATCCACTTGTCTCAATTCTAGGAGACAATACGACTAAACGTGTACAAAATAATAAGTATACGGGCGGTTATGCTTATGTGAATAATGGACAAGCACACTTCCAGCTTTCAAAAGCAACACCTGATAGTAAACAATTTAAAGTATATCGTGTTGATATAGGTAAATACTAAATCAATAGCGAATTTAATCCCCTGTTATGTTATATACATATTGCATAATAGGGGATTAATTTATACAATATTATAATGAAGGTGGTGTATTTATTTGCGTCCGAACAATAATGTATTGCTGGAAAATGTAAATGACTATTTACAGCATGTCGGTGTATTACCTAAACAAATTGATAAAGTACAACATTCATTAAAGAAGGATATGAAAAAGTCAGATGAGAAAGATATAGACTATGCAGAATATCGACACAAATCTCACGCTGAAATACTTCAAATCATAGAGAGAAATATTGTGGTTGTAAATTATAATCCAATCATTTTTTATACACTACACTTCTTATTATTAGCATATTTATTTGATAAAAAGCTCATTCCGTTTAATGCCGTAACGGGATTGTATATATTTTATTTTGTAATTATATTATCTATTTCACTCGTTATATATTTAATTATAAAAAAACATAGTTATCTCTATCCTAATCAGAAATTGATGATGACCAATATTTTCTTATTTAGTATAGGCATTGTTCTATGTATGCTTAAAATATTTAATGTTACGTTAGGAATGTATGTATTACCATTACAAGTATTTCAAGCCATATTTGGCATTGGGATTCTTCTCGTCATACTCGCAATATTTATGAAAAAGCTCGAAGTTGGTGCAATGGGATTAGCAGTTATTCAAAAAACAATTGCATCCATAACGATGAATGAAACAGTAATTATGATCGTTACATTTGCGAGTTGGTCTATTATCCTCGTGATTATCCTTTATTTTGTAATGATGTATTCAACAAGAAAATATGTATAACATAAATGCAGAAGATGATGTATTGACTACAATCATTTTTTGCATTTATTTTTATGGCATTAACTTAATATTATAAGTGTGAAAAATTGTTAAATGGGTATATTATTACTGTAAAGTAGGGAGGTACTCACTATGGGAGAATTATTAACAAGGGATGGGACTCATATAGTGTATGAAAAACACGGTAAAGGGAAACCATTAATTATGTTACATGCATTAAATATGAATTTAGCGACATTTAATTCAACAGTACAGCTTCTGAAAGATCAATTTACAATATATACAATGGATTCTAGGGGACATGGTAAATCAGATAAACAACAAGAAATTTCTATCCAAAATCATATAGATGACATTGTAGATTTAATGGATGCTGAAGACATAGAATCAGCTTATATATTAGGACATGATATGGGTGGCGTCATTGCTCAAGAATTTACAAACCAACATTCAGATAAAGTAGAAAAGTTAGTACTCGTATCTTCAATTTCCAATCAAGGTAAACAACCACTTATTAAATTAATAGCCAAACATAGAGATAAAGTTGCAGGATTTAGTAAAGAAGAAGCAATGTTAATATTGTTCAATGAAATATTTCATGATGTTAAATTGACTTTTAAATGGTATCAAGAAGTGAAAAAATATTATCGAATGACACCAGAAGAAGATGCAATTTCTGTTAGATCTATAAATGGTATAAATATCAAAATAGATCATATAGACATACCAACACTTATCGTGAAAGGTAAACATGATCCTTTTGATATTGATAATGATTCGGAAAATATAAAGAACGCTCAAACAGAAATATTTGAACATTCAGGGCACGCACCATTTATTGAAGAAAGTGAAAAATTCAAACAAGTCGTATCATCTTTTTTAAACCAACCAGTAAGAGATAAACAAGTCATATAATAAAGCGAGCTAGGGCATTTGATGATGTCTTAGCTTTTTTATTGGTAAGGTGAGGAAGGTGGGGGGTGTGAAAGATATGAGTTAAAGTCGGAATAAACTCACATCTTTGCCAAGTATATACCTAGTTTACCAATCACCCCCACACCACACAAAAAAGCGGAGACATCATAAAATGTCTCCGCTTTATTCATATTATTCGTTAATTTCAGTCTTAGCGATTTCGTTATCGATTTTTTCAAGCACTTCTGAAATTGATTTACGTTGTTTTTTATTAACTAGAATTAAAACTGTACGCTCGTCATATTCATTTCTTCTTTTTGTAAAGTAGTCTTGTTGTGATAAGTTTTTAACTGCTTTTACAATTTGTGGTTGTTTGTAATTTAACTTGCTAATGATTTTTTTAAGATGATATTCTTCATCGTCTGTTTCATTAATGTAAGTTAATACTGCGAATTCTTCAAAGCTAAGTGAAAAATCCTTTTTAATGATTGATTTTAATTTGTCCACATATGTTACAAGTGCTAATAAATCGGAACAATTTTCTATTTTAGAAATTGCCATTTTGAATCCCCCTAGAAGTGAGTATTTTGCTTCTGTAATTGAAATAATACAGTTTGGTGGTAAAGCCTCGCATTATCAATATGGAAGCGTTTTAAATTTTTAATTCATAAATACAGTTATCAATTATTTACTTATTTTAGCCTAAAAATAACTGTATGTAAACTAATAAGAGTAGGATTTAATTAAATAATAATATAAATAATATAACTGTCACAAACGAAAGGTAGGTATAATATAATCTCAAAAAATTAAAGTGCATGGTTATTATTAATTCTATCAATAAAATAAATTGAAAATTACAAAATATGCCGATATTAAATGGGAATATTATAAAATCAACCATATAAAGAAGTCGTATTTAACATACGACTTCTTTATAATTATTTATTGATTGAAGTATATTGAATAATTACTTCTTCGATAATATCTGATTCTAATTCTGCATATTTACTTAAGAATTCAGCAACGCTATGTTCCTTGATATAGTCGTTTTTCTCAACTGTTTCTTTATCGTTTTCATCTTGATATTCTAATAAATAGCAAAGTGCTTTAACGAGTTCAGAATGTTTTTTATTCGTTTTAGATAATGCTACTAGCGGTTTAACGATACGATCGTTTGGTCCAATTTTACGTAATACGCCACGACCAACTCTTGTTACATCATCAGATAAATATGGGTTTTGGAAACGACCAATTATTTTTTCAACATAGTAAGATTGGTCTTCTTTCGTAAATTCATCGAAGTTAGAAACAAGATATTCACTTGTTTCTTTTAATACTTCACGTAAACCTACATTAATTTCTTCATCTTGAATCGCTTCAAGAATTGTGTTGTAACCTTTGTATTGACCAAAGTATGCTAAATAAGCATGACCTGTATTAACTGTTAATAATTTTCTTTCGATATAAGGTGTTAAATCATCAACATAGTGTACATCTTGTAATTGTGTACCTTGCCATTTTGAAGCTTCTACAACCCATTCAAAGAAAGGTTCAACTAATACGTCTAATGATCCTTCTTTTTGACCTTGAGGTACGATACGGTCAACTGCTGAGTTAGGGAAACTAATGTCATCAGATAAAGGACCTGTAATATCTAAAATGGCTTTTTTAAGTTGATCTGTTGCCATAATAGCATTTTCACAAGCAACGATATTTAACGGTTTACCAGCTTCACGCTCTTTTAAGAATGATGCAAATGATTTAGCGATAATAGGTAAGATATTTACACCAACAGCTGTCGTAATGACATCTGCTTCTAAAATCGTTTCTTTTAATTTGTCTGTTTCAGTAATGCTATTGATACCTTTAACACCTGAAACAGGTTCTTTAGTATTTTCTTCATTTGCGATAACAACTTGATAAGCTTTTTCTTCATTAATTTGATTAATAATTGTTTCGTTAACATCGACGAATGTTACTTCATAGCCATTATCATTTAATACTTTACCTATGAAGCCACGTCCGATGTTACCAGCACCAAAGTGAATGGCTTTCATTAAAGTTCAACCTCCTCAAAGATTGCAAGAATTTCATCTTTAGATTGTGCATTGATAACACGTTTAACATTTTCTTCTTCACTAAATACAATAGCGATTTGAGAAAGAATATCTAAATGCTCGCCATCTTTACCAGCGATACCAACGACTACTTTTGCTTCATTGCCGTCCCAATCTACGCCATCTGGAATGTGAAGTAATACAAGACCTGATTTTAATACTTCAGTTTTAGCTTCATCTGTACCGTGTGGGATAGCTAAGAAGTTACCCATATACGTTGTAACGATTTGTTCGCGTTCTTTCATTGCAGTAATATATTTGTCAGTTACAGCACCTTCTTCAACTAATGCTTGGCCAGCTTTTTCGATAGCTTCCTCTTGAGAATTTACTGAGAGATTCATAAAAATGTTTTCTGGATTAAATAATTTTGTCATGTTAATTCACTCCGTTTTCGTTAGTTTTTGTTTTAATTTATTTAAGAAAAATGATTTGAGTGTGTTCTCTATCTTTACCCTATCATTTAACAACTGATCAATATCATCCAAATGTTCTGTAATTAAGGATGACACTTCGCTCATAAGTTGTCCTTGTTCCGAATTTCTCGGAATAAACATACATACAAGCCAATTTACTTCTTGTTGTTCATTTTCAATCGTTTTTAGCATTAGTGGCTTTGTTAATTCCGTAATAATCAATTGTGGCTTTTTGATTGATTCATCAGAAAGATGGGGAATAGCAACTGGATAACCAGTTAATGCAAAGCCTTGTAAATTCATTCGGCTGTTAAGCTTTTCACTGAACGTATGTGTATTGTCAATCACACGATGCTTGGACAATGTTTGAATGAGATATCGTTCTAACTGTGTTACTTTTTTCTTTTCAACGATCATATTTTGAATCAGTGCCAAACTTTCTTCTATAAAAGTTACAGTGCGATCATAATCTTCATATGATAGTGGTTGTTCTTGATTTTGCGTATTTTGAGGATCATGGACAACAGATTGCTGTAATTTCAAAAAGTATTTCACATTTTCAGCGTCTTGCTTTGGTAATAAAGGATTCACTGTAATATGTGGGTACTTTGTGTCTACAGCTACAGTTGAAATCATGCCATCATACTTTGAAAAATCAATCGACTTCAAACTACTGACAGAAACTTCGGTAGTTTGCGTGATTTCAGAAAAATGCTGTTTTAAACGATTGGATAGAATACGGCTTGTACCAATTCCACTGCTACATACAACGAGAACATGTAATGAACGTCTTTGTTTTGCTTGTAACATGCCACCAAAGTGAAGTGCGATATAAGCAACTTCGCTTTTTGGAAAATGATAATTCATGAATACAATCTTTAAACCTGATGAAACAGCTTCAAATAACTCTTGATCATAGGTTTCTATCATTTCGGTAAGCGGATTGTAGGTTTCAATGTTTGCCTCAAGTCTATTAATCGCAGGTTCTAAATGTAAATTTAATCCTTTGAATAGGGCATCTTCATCTTTAAATGAAAATCCTTGATCTTTTACAAATTCTATAAGTTCGGTAACGCGCTGCTTATGAATATCATTGTTTTCATAAGTTGTTTCGTGGCGACGTCTTGCGCCTCTTAAATGCATTGTAATAAAAGCAATTTCAGAATGATTAAATGTCACATCATATATATCGCTTAATACATTGGTAAGTCTCTCTGATACTTTAAATTCATCCGTCGAAATCAATTCATTTAAAATATCATCCTCAATTTCTACATGTCCATCTTGCTTAATACGTTCAATTGCTAAAACGATATGAATCGTTAATGTGAGGTAACTTGCCTCAGTTAATGTATAAGGTAATGTACCGAGTTCATCCATTAACAAGCGTTCAACATTAAACAATCTATCTATATCAACAATACCTCGAAGATGTGTTTCGTTTAACGTATGATATACGAAATGATCTTCTACTACAGAGTACACGCTGTCACCATCTAATTTTTCTAACATGATTCTAGCAAGTAACTGCCTTTTGTTGACTTCTTCACCATTAAGAATCAAACCTTCGCCACGTCTTCGTTCTAATGAAAGTTCAAATGTGTGTAATTCAGGTTCCAATTGCTCAATGATTTTGTTAAGTGTATGTGTAGATGAACCAATTTCATTCGCAAGACTATATAATTTCACTGGATCTTTAGATTGAATAAGGTTGTATAGAATAATAACTTTTCGTTCTTCATCAGATAAATCAATTGTATTTTGTTCAGTCAATGATTGTACAAAATTGTCAATGTCTTCTGGTTCTCCTTCAATACGTAATCCTAATTTAGGAACTCTTGTCAGAGATAAGTGATATTTATTCAGTGTATCTTCAACGCTTTTCATCTCTCTATGAACAGTTCGAGAGGAAATACCAAGTGCTTGTGCAATATCATGAATTGTTAAAAAAGAGTGAAGACGCTCAGATAGTAATTTGAGAATACTCTTTTCCCGGTTACTGATCATCATCGTTCTTCACTCCTTTGTGTAAAATTATTTTTTCAGTTCGTTAATTAATTCTTCATATCTTGGTGAATTTAAGAAATTATCTACTGAAATATGAATGGCTTTAGGATTTTTCTTAATTGCTCTATCTGTTAATGTTTTTTGCGTAATGACAACATCAGCATCGTCTGGTAATTGGTTAATAGCTGTATTTGTAACTTCAATATCAGTTAACTCAGCTTTTTTGAATTTATTTCTTAACATACCAGCACCCATAGCACTTGAGCCCATACCAGCATCACAAGCAAAGATAACTTTTTTAACATTAGAGAAATCATGTGCATCAATATTTTCTGTGTCATATTGATCTAATAGTTCTTCAGATTCATCTTTTTCTTCTTCAGAAGCTTCACCTTTTTCTTGTTCTTTAGAACCAGTTAAAGCACCGCTAACAGAAGATTTTTTACCTTTACGAGCTTCCATATCAGCAGTAGCTGATTCAATGTCGCCTTCAGGGTCTTTAGTGAATTTTAAGATGATAGATGCAACTACAAATGAAACTAATGTTGCTAGGAAGATACCAAGTAACATAATTAAGTAACTACCTTTAGGTGTAATAGCTATATAAGCTAAGATTGAACCTGGAGATGCTGGTCCAGTAGTACCGAAGTCGAACATACTAAATGTTGCAACACCAGTCATACCACCTAAAATAACGGCAACTAATAATAAAGGACGCATTAAAACATATGGGAAGTAAATTTCATGAATACCACCTAAGAAGTGGATGATACCAGCACCATATGAAGTTGCTTTTGCAGTACCTTTACCGAATACCATATAAGCTAATAGAATACCAAAACCTGGTCCAGGATTTGATTCTAAAGTATAAAGAATAGATTTACCAGCATGAGCTACTTGTTCAGATGCAAGAGGTGTTAAGACACCGTGGTTAATTGCATTGTTCAAGAATACTGTTTTAGCTGGTTCAATAATAATACTTACTAATGGTAATAAGTGATGAGAAACTAAGAAGTCAACACCCATACCTAAGACTTTCATAAGTCCTTCAACTAATGGCGCTAATCCTTTGAAACCAACAATCGCCATGATGAAAGCTAGAATACCAGCTGAGAAGTTATTGAATAACATTTCAAAGCCTTGAGGTGTTCTAGGAACTAAGAATTGGTCAACTTTTTTCATTAACCAACCAAGTAATGGACCCATAATCATTGCACCGATTAACATCGGCGTATCTGGGAATGCCGCGATAACACCCATAGTAGCTGTCGCACCAACGACACCACCACGTAAACCGTGAACTAAACGACCACCACTAAATGCAATAAGTAATGGAATTAAATATTTAATCATTGGATCAACCATTGAAGAAAGTTCTTCGTTAGGTAGCCAACCATCTTTGATAAACAGTGCTGTAATTAGCCCCCAAGCAATAAAAGCACCAATGTTTGGCATAATCATACTACTTAAAAATGAACCAAAAGCTTGAACCTTAGGACCAATGCCTTTTTTCTTTTCAGCTTGTTCTGCCATATTGAACACACCTTCCCTTATATAAAAAGTATTTTGTAACTTAATCATACGAAGATGTATGTACATATACAATGATTAGTAAATGCAACTTTGTCACATCCATTTTGACATGCGTGTCATAAACATTTATTTTGGGGGATTCAAATAGCTTATACACACTTGTAATGTAATTATACACTTTTGAAGAGGCGCTTCATACTGTTATGGAATATAAAATAGGAAATAAAGTTGAAATAGAAGAAGATGGAGGAAGAGGAGGAGGTTTCTGGGAATATGTCCATATAATTGTGTAATAAAAAAAGAGCCATATATAGCTCACTTTAGTACAATGTAATCGACTAAGAAAAAATTGTAGAGGT